>NZ_CDWRCK010000039.1:0-21895 GCF_977927595.1 Frankia sp. CcWB3 | reverse complement strand
GGCAGCTGGTCCCCCGGCGGACCCGAAACCCCCCGTGGAGCCGAACCCGCCGCTTCCGCGCACCGAGGCCGGCAGCTCATCGACCTCCCGGAACACGGCGTGCTCCACGCGCTGCACGACCAGCTGGGCGATCCGGTCGCCCCGATGTAGGGTGATCATGTCAGATCGGTCGGTATTGATCAGAATGACTTTGATTTCTCCACGGTAACCGGCGTCCACCGTTCCCGGGGCGTTGACCACGGACAGGCCGTGCCGCGCGGCCAGGCCACTGCGCGGATGGACGAACGCCGCGTACCCGGCCGGCAGGGCGATGCTCAGGCCGGTTCCGACCGTCGCCCGCTCCCCCGGGCCGAGCGTCACATCCTGGGCCGTCACCAGGTCCGCCCCCGCGTCCGACGGCTGGGCGTACGCCGGCAGCGCCAGCTCGCGGTCCGACCGGCGGACGAGGATCTCCACCCGACCCGGTACGGCGGGCGCGGGCTGCGCGGCGGGCTGTACGGCGAGTGGCACCGCGGACGCGGGAGGCGGGGCGGTGGGCGTCGTCGGATCGGTGGCGGTCATGGCTCTCCTGGTCGAGGGTGCCCGGTCCGGGCGTGACCCCCACGCTAGGCCATGGCCCTCGTACCGCCATCGGCCTGCCGGTCCGACGGGCCGCAGCGAGCCCCGGACTCCGGCGGGCGTATCCCGGCGTGATCGGATAGCAGATGATCCGAGAGGCTAAGACGATCCGAGGGGCTAAGCAGGCCGGTCGGGGTAAGCAGGGGGCGGGCGGACCGGCATGGTCCTCGCCGAGGAACGAGAGGTGCGGGGTGGCGAAAGCAGCGTCAAAGCTGGGATGGAAGATCGTCGGCGGAGGGGCGACCGCGCTCGCGGGCATGGCCGCGAGCCGAGTCGTGAGCGCCCTATACCGCAAGGTGCGCAAGTCCGACCCGCCGGCCAACCCGGCGGACCCGGACACCGCCTGGACGGAGGCCGTCGCCTGGGCGGCGATCTCGGGTCTCGCGATCGGGATCGGCCGGTTGGCGGCCGAGCGCGCGGCCGCGCGCGGATGGGCCCGGGCGACGGGTTCACCACCGCCCGGCATGCTCCACCCGAAGACCTCCTTCTCCGAGGACTGAACGGCATCCGAGGACTGAACGCGTGACCGGCGAGCACTGATGAGCGGCCGGCCACGAGCGGCTCTCCGGGGCACCCGGCTGCTCCTTTCCGGGCACGATGGGATCCACCGGTGCGCCGTCCGGATCGGCGGCGTCACGATCAGCGGGAGGCTCGGATGGCCGTGTACGCCCTGGGGGACGCCGTCCCCACCATCGATCCCACGGCCTACGTCCATCCGGACGCGACGGTCATCGGCACGGTGACGATCGGGCCCGAGTCCACGGTGTGGCCGGGCTCGGTGCTGCGTGGCGACTACGGGACGATCGAGATCGGCGCCCGTACGTCCATCCAGGACGGCACGGTGATCCACTCTACCGAGGAACTCACCACGGTGGTGGGTGACGACTGCACGGTCGGGCATCTGGCTCATCTGGAGGGTTGCGTCGTCGAGGACGGCGCCCTGGTCGGTTCCGGTTCGGTGGTGCTCCACCGGGCCCGGATCGGCCGGGGTGCGCTGGTCGGCGCGGGCGCGGTCGTCGTGGGCGGCACGGTCGTGCCGCCGGGCGCGAGGGCGCTCGGCGTGCCAGCGAAGATCCTGCCGGATTCCGTCGCCCCGGGTGCCCTCGCCGCCGGGGCCGCGATCTACGTGGCGAACGGCAAGCGATACCGCGAGCAGCTACGCCGGATCGACTGACCGGTCGACCGCCGGGCCACCCACGCCTCGCCCGGCCCTCCCGGCGGATCCGCCGACGGCCCGACGGCCGGTGCGCCCGAGGTCTCACCGTCGGGTCCCCGCCCAGGTGAGCGGATGTCTCAGAGAGTGTCACAGCCGACGCCGCGCCACGTAACGGCGCATTCCTACCGTCGTGGCATCACCCGCACCTCGGAGGATCATCTATGAGCGCCACGCTGGAAGGCGTCCCGACTACCGGCACCGTGACCGGTCCGTCCCGACGCGGCCGCTGGATCGACGACTGGCGGCCCGAGGACCGCACTTTCTGGAACAACGGCGGTTCCCGCATCGCCCGCCGAAACCTGATCTTCTCGATCCTGGCCGAACACGTCAGGTTCTCGATCTGGTCGTTGTGGGCGGTGACGGTCCTGTTCCTCGGACCGGCCTACCACATCGACCCGGCCGGCAAGTTCCTGCTGACCTCGCTGCCCGCGCTCGTCGGCTGTGTGCTGCGGATCCCCTACACCTTCGCCGTCGCCCGGTTCGGGGGGCGTAACTGGACCATCTTCAGCGCGGCGGTGCTCCTCGTGCCGACGATCCTCGCGGCCGTCGTTCTCTCTCCCGGCGTCTCCTACCCCACCCTGCTGATCGTCGCCGCGGTCGCGGGGGTCGGAGGCGGCAACTTCGCCTCCTCGATGACCAACATCAACGCCTACTATCCGGAGCGGCTGAAGGGCTGGGCCCTGGGACTGAACGCCGGCGGCGGAAACCTGGGGGTGGCCGCGATCCAGCTTGTCGGCCTGCTCGTCCTCGCCACCGCCGGCAAGGACCACCCCCGGGTCGTCCTTGCCGTCTACATACCGCTGATCGTCCTGGTGACGCTCGGCGCGGCGCTGTTCATGGACAACCTGTCGAGCGCGAAGAACGACCGGGGCGCGATGCGCGACGTCGCCCGTGACGGTCACACCTGGGTGATGTCGCTGCTCTACATCGGCACGTTCGGGTCGTTCATCGGGTTCGGCTTCGCGTTCGGCCAGGTGCTCCAGGTGCAGTTCCACGACCAGTTCAGCACCCCGATCAAGGCCGCCTACCTGACCTTCCTCGGTCCGCTGCTCGGCTCACTGATCCGCCCGGTCGGCGGCATCCTGGCGGACCGCGTCGGCGGAGCGAAGGTCACCTTCGCCAACTTCGTGGCGAAGGCGGCCGCAGCCGCGATCGTGCTCGTCGCCTCGCTGACGGAGTCGCTTCCCCTGTTCCTGGTCGGGTTCATCGCGCTGTTCGTCTTCAATGGTGTCGGGAACGGGTCAACGTACAAGATGATCCCGGCGATCTTCCAGGCGAAGGCGCAAACCACCATCGACGCCGGTGGCAACCCGGTCGCGGCGCAGCACTCGGCCCGGCGGCTGTCCGGAGCCCTCATCGGCCTGGCCGGCGCGATCGGCGCGTTCGGCGGGGTGCTGGTGAACCTGGCCTTCCGGCAGTCGTTCCTGAGCTACCGGACCGGCGACGCGGCCTACATCTCCTTCATCGCCTTCTACGCGCTGTGCTTCGTGGTTACCTGGTTCGTGTATCTGCGGCCGTCCGCCAAGCGCCTCGCCGGCATCTGATCCCGTCTGTGCCCTGTGTTCAGGCCAGTTCGACGGCGACGGCGATCTCGCCGCCGGTCGGGCTCAGCGTGAGCTCCCGGATGCTGCCGGCGCTGCGCAGGTCCGCGGCCACCGACTCGACGAGGGCGACGAGGTCGGCCTCGCCGCTGATCAGGACGCTCGCGACCTCGGCCTTCTGCGACACCTTCGCCTCGGACTTGGCCCGGCGGACACCGGACAGCGCCGCCCCGACGGCACCGAGGAGCTCCGCGCGGGCGCCCTCGGCGAGCTTGCGGATCTCGGCGGCGTCCGGCCAGCTCGCCCGGTGCACCGAACCAGGACGCCACCAGGACCAGACCTCCTCGGTGACGAACGGCAGGACCGGGGCGAACAGCCGGAGCAACGCCGACAGGGCCACCGAGAGCGTGGTGTGCGCGGAGGCCGCGCCCGCCGCCCCGGAGGAGCCGTACGCCCGGCCCTTCACGAGCTCGACGTAGTCGTCACAGAACCGCCAGAAGAACGACTCAGTGACCTCGAGGGCCCGGGCGTAGTCATAGCTGTCGAAGGCCGCGGTGGCGGTGTCGACCACGTCGGCCAAGGCGGCCAGCAGGGCCCGGTCCAGCGGTTCACTGGCCGGGGCGGGGGCCGCCCCGGCGTCGGAGACCACGGCGTCGGGGGTCACGGCGAGACCGAGCGCGAACCGGCTGGCGTTGAGGATCTTGATGGCGAGCCGGCGGCCGTTCTTCATCTGGCCGACGTCGAAAGCGGTGTCGGTGCCCGGCCGCCCGGACGCCGCCCAATAACGGACCGCGTCCGACCCGTGCTCCTCGAGCAGGCCCATCGGGGTCACCACGTTGCCCTTGGACTTCGACATCTTCTTACGGTCCGGGTCGAGGATCCAGCCGGAGATCGCCGCGTTCGACCAGGGCAGCACGCCGAACTCGGCGTGGGTGCGCACCACCGTCGAGAACAACCAGGTCCGGATGATCTCGTGTGCCTGCGGGCGCAGGTCCATCGGGAAGACCCGGGAGAACAGATCGGTATCGTGCTCCCAGCCACTGGCGATCAGCGGGGTGAGCGAGGACGTCGCCCAGGTGTCCATCACGTCGGGGTCGGCGGCAAACCCGCCGGGCACGCCCCGCTGCTCGGCGGTGTACCCGGGCGAGACGTCGCTGGACGGGTCGACCGGCAGCGACGCCTCGTCGGGCACGATCGGCGCGTCATACCGCGGCGCACCGGCGGCGTCCAGCGGGTACCACACCGGGAACGGCACGCCGAAGAACCGCTGCCGGCTGATCAGCCAGTCGCCGTTGAGGCCGTCGACCCAGTTCTCGTAGCGGACCTTCATGTAGTCCGGGTACCAGCGCAACTCCTGGCCTCGTCCACGCAGCGCGGCCCGCAGCGGCTCGTCCCGCCCGCCGTTGCGGAGGTACCACTGGCGGGTCGTCACGATCTCCAGCGGCCGGTCGCCCTTCTCGTAGAACTTGACCGGATGGGTGATCGGCCGCGGCTCGCCGAGCAGCGCGCCGGACTCGGCGAGCAGTTCGACGATCCGCGCCCGGGCGCTGTGCACGGTCTTTCCGGCGAGCTCGGCGTACCGCTCCCGGCCGGCCGCGTAGGTGACGGCGTCCGGTGGGTCCGGGATGAACCGGCCGTCACGGCCGATCACCGCACGCGCCGGAAGTCGCAGCTGGCGCCACCACGTCACGTCGGTGAGGTCGCCGAAGGTGCAGATCATCGCGATGCCGGATCCCTTTTCGGGGTCGGCCAACCGGTGCGCGACCACCGGGACCTCGACGTCGAACAGCGGGGTCCGCACCGTGGCGCCGAACAACGACTGATAACGCGGGTCGTCCGGATGGGCGACCAGGGCGACGCAGGCGGGCAGCAGCTCGGGACGGGTCGTCTCGATGACGATCGGGTCCGCCGGGTCCAGCCCCTCGCCCTGGGCGGAGACGCCCGACCGGGGGAAGGCCAGGGTGTGGTACGCGCCGGGGCGGTCCCGGTCCTCCAGCTCGGCCTGGGCCACTGCGGTGCGGAAGGTAACGTCCCACAGCGTCGGGGCCTCGGCAAGATAAGCCTCACCGCGAGCGAGGTTGCGCAGGAAGGCCCGCTGCGCGACGGTCCGCGACCGGGCGTCGATCGTTGCGTAGGTGTGCGACCAGTCGACGGAGAGCCCCAGCCGGCGCCAGAGCTGCTCGAAGCCCTTCTCGTCCGCCAGGGTCAGCCGCTCGCAGAGCTCGACGAAGTTGCGTCGCGAGATCGGGATCTGCTCCTTACCGGGCTTGTCCGGCGGGGTGAAACCCGGGTCGTAAGGCAGCGACGGCTCGCAGCGGACAGCGAAGTAGTTCTGCACCCGGCGTTCGGTCGGCAGCCCGTTGTCGTCAAAGCCCATCGGGTAGAAGACCTCGCGACCCCGCATCCGCTGGTAGCGGGCGATCAGGTCGGTGTGGGTGTACGAGAAGACGTGCCCCACGTGCAGGGAACCGCTGACGGTCGGCGGCGGGGTGTCGATGGAGTAGACCTGCCCGCGGTCGACCGTCCGGTCGAACGCGTAGGTGCCCTCATCCTGCCATACCGTCGACCAGCGCGCCTCGATGCCGTCCAGGCTCGGCTTCGCCGGGACCGCGCGGGTGGACCGTTCCGTACCGTCTGTCGCGACCACAAGCAACGATCCTACGGGCGCCTCGATCGTGGTCACCGACCACCGAGGTCCCCCGGTCGGCGGACCGGCGAGGTTCCGGCCCGGGCACGCACCCCTGGGCCGGAGCCGGAGCCGGGAACGGGAACCGGAAGCAGTCGACGGACGTGACGCCTCTCACATTCCACGGGGAGTGCACGACCGGCCGTCTTGGCAGGATGAACCGTTGAACGGACCGTACTCCCGTGCCGATCCCCACTCCCGTGCCGATCCCTGGAGCGCCGGACGATGAGCGACCTGCCAGACCCGGACGAACTGCTCGCCATTGCGCTGACGATCGCCCGTGAGGCGGGTGACCTGCTCGCGCGGGGCCGGGAGGGCACCGTGGCCGCGGAGACGACGAAGTCGTCTCCCACCGACGTCGTGACCGCCCTCGACCGCGCCTCCGAGGCGCTCGTCGCCCGACGGCTCGCCGAACTGCGCCCCGGCGACGGACTGCTCGGCGAGGAGGGTTCGGACTCCGCCGGCACGACCGGGGTGCGCTGGGTCGTCGACCCGCTCGACGGTACGGTGAACTTCCTCTACCGGCTGCCCAACTGGGCGGTCTCGATCGCCGCCGAGGTCGGCGGGGAGGTCGTCACCGGAGTTGTGCATGCCCCGGCGCTGGGCGTGACCTACACCGCCACGCGCGGCGGCGGATCCTACCGGGACGGGGAACCGCTGACCGGGTCGGCGGTGACGACGCTGGCCGGCGCCCTCGTCGCAACGGGTTTCGGCTACACGGCGTCCCGCCGGGCCGCGCAGGCCGCTGTCGCCAGCCGGGTGGTGCCCCGGGTGCGCGACATCCGTCGGATGGGTGCGGCATCGCTGGACCTGTGCGCGGCGGCCGGCGGCCTCGTCGACGCCTACTACGAGCGCGGGCTGAAGCCCTGGGACCAGGCCGCCGGCGGCCTCGTGGCGGTGGAGGCCGGGCTGCGGGTCGGTGGGCTGCACGGCCGGCCGGCGGGCGAAGATCTCACCGTCGCAGCCCCGCCGGCCCTGTTCCCGGCGCTGACCGCCCTGCTCGCCGAGGATCCCCCCGCCGACCGAGACTGAGGTCCCCGACCGGCCCGCCGCTCACCACCGGCCCGCCACTCACGGCCAGGGCACGACGTCGTCGACTCCGGCTGCGACGAGCGCCCGGCTGAGACCGCCGCGAGAGCGGATCCCGAGCTTGCGGTAGACTCGGGTGAGATGGGTCTCGACCGTCTTGCGGGACACGAACAGGGCGGCCGCGGCCTCGGCGTTGTTCATCCCCTCGCAGATGGCGCGGGCCACCTGGAGCTCGGCGGGGGTGAGCCGCTCCAGCCTTGTCGGGTGCTCCGTCGGGCGGTCGTTGAGGACACTCCGGTCGCCGGTGGCCGTGAGTTCGGCGGCGGCTCGGCGGGCCCACGGTTTCGCTCCCAGCATCTCGAAGGTCGCGTACGCCTCGCGCAGGGGCACCCGAGCTGCGGCCGGCTGGCGGAAACGACGCACGACCTCGCCCCGGCACAACCGGGTCCGAGCGTGCTCGAACGGCATCCGCCGGCGCCGGTGAGCGGCTTCGGCCTGCGCGAAGGCGGTCTCGGCCGCCGCCAGGCCGTCGGCCATCAGGCCGCGGCAGCGGGCGGCGACCGCCGCGGGCCACGCGAGTCCAGTCGTCTCGGCACGTTCGGCGAGCCAATCCACGACCTCCGCGGCACCGTCGTGGTCACCGGACCGGATGTGCGCCTCGGCGAGATCGCCGACCAGCGGCATCGCGTTGGGATTGGCCAGCCCCATGGCTCGGGCCCGCGACCAGGCCTCTCGCAGCGTGATGACGGCAACGTCGTACTCGCCGTGACCGAGCGCGGCGAGCCCGAGGACGCCGGCCGCGTGCAGGTCCAGGCTGCCGATGCCGTACGGCCCGATCTCGCGCCGCAGGCGGCTGATCCGCTGCTCGCTCAGGGCGCGGTCGCCGCGGGCGGCGTCGATCCGGGCGAGCACGATAAGACTGAGGCCGATCGCGCCTACCTGCCCGAGCTCCTCGGCCCAGCGCAGCGCGTCCGCCCCGTCCGCGTAACCGGCCGCCCACAGGCCCCGCCAGCCCTCCAGTTCACAGCGCACCGCGAGGGCGTAGGGCAGCATCGCGGGGGCTCCGGCGCGGCGGGCCGCATTGACCACCGCGGTGAGCAGTCGGGCGGCCTCACCGTCCGCCTCGACGTCGAGGCGGGTCTGGCCGGTCAGGGTCAGCGCCTGCTGGTCCTCCACGTCGTCCGCGGCGATGATCTCTCCGGACACGGCGTCCAGGCAGGCGGCCGCCTCGCCGGTCATCCCGGTGAGGGCGAGAGCGCGGCCATGGTGGATCGACAGGGGCAGGGCGCGGGCCAGATAGCGCGGCGTCAGTGCCTGCCCGCGCTGGGCGGTGTTCAGGGCCACCGTCACCCTGCCGTCCATCAGAGCCGGCAGGACGGCTTCGGCGAGCAGCGCGCCCGCCCGTCCGGCATCGGTGTCCATGACCGCCTCGGCCGCCTGGACGAGCTGGTCGTACGCCCGGGTCGGATGACCGGACCAGGTGAGCACCCGGCCGCGGACCAGCTCGACGTCGGCTCGCACGAGCGGCCCGCGGGCCAGCCGCGCCGCCTCGTCGGCCCAGGCTGCCGCATCCTGGGACAGGCCGCCGAGATGCGCGTCGGCGGCAGCACGCAGGACGCGGTCGACCCGGGTGGCCCGCTCGGAGGTCAGTGCGGCGGAGCGGTGCCACGCCCGTGCCGACGCGCCGTATCCCCCGCGTCGGCGCGTCCGGACGGCGACCTCGGCAAGCGCGTCGGCCACCCCGTCGTCCGGACCGCCAGCCGCGGCGGCCAAGTACCACACCCGCGCATCACCATGGGAGACCTCGGCGAGTGCCTGGTAGGCGCGCATGCGCGCCGACAGTGCGGCGTGGCGCAGCACGAAGGGCCCCAGCATCGGATGGGCGAACTCCAGCGTGGCATCGACGCCATCACCGCCGCCGACGCCGCCGTCCGCGGCGGCGACCCTGACCAGACCCGCGTCGTGGGCGGCGTCCAGATCGGCCAGGGTGAGAGCGGCTGCGGTCACGGCACGGGCCAGGGCTCCCACCGACGTCGTGCGGCTGGCGGCGAGCACGACCAACGCCTGCCTGGTGCGTTCGGGCAGCCCGTCCAGCCGGTCGGACCAGGCACGCTCCAACTGACGTCCCGGCGGCGGCAGCTCACCGAGCGGTTCCTGCCCAAGCAGCTGGGCCTCCCCCAGCGAGGCCGCCGTCTCCAGCAGCGCCGATGGGTTGCCGGCGATCCGCCGGACCAGGTCGCCCAGCACGTGCGGGGCCATCCGATAACCGTGCTCGCGGATCAGCTCGCCGCACGCCTCGGTGGACAGCCCGGCGACCTCCATACAGGGCAGGCCGGACCGCTCGCACAGGTCGGCGGTATCCGAGCGGACCGTCATCACCATCGCCACCCGTTCCACCGCCAGCCGGCGCGCGACGAACAGCAGCGCCTGCTGCGACGGCGGGTCCACCCATTGCAGATCGTCGACGAGCACCACGAGCGGATGCCTGTCCCCGGCCGCGGCCAAGACGTTCAGGGTTCCCGCGCACGCGGCGTACGGGCTCGTTGACACCCCCTCCGCGAGCGCCAGGCATACCCGCAGCGCCACCCGCTGCGCGTCAGGGAGATCCGGTAGATGTTCCCGCAGCGGCAGCACCAGGTCCGCCAGCGCGGCGAAAGGCAGCGTGCTCTCCGACTCGACCCCGCGAAGCTGGAGCACCCGGGCGGTGGCCGCCCGGGTGCTGGCCATCCGGGCGGCATACCGCAACAACGCGGTCTTCCCCACCCCGGGTTCACCCCGCAGAACGAGGGCGGATCCGCGCTGCGCCACGGCCGCGAGCAGGCCGTCGAGGAGACGACACTCCTTTTCCCGGCCTACCAGTGGATGCATACCGGTAGAGTCGTCGATGGTGGCCTTTGCCCCTTTCACGACAACCGTCCTTCCCCCGTGACGCCGTTGTCCACCAACATCATCCTGCCGTGACCAGAACGGTCGGCAAAGGGACTTTAAGCACAGAAGTGAACGACGGTGTCCGGAACCGCCGGGGATTCCCGGACGCGGTTCGGCCCTCGGTGTGTTGACCTGGGAGAACCGGGAGAAGCCGTACGGAGGGGTGTCCGGTGCCCGACCCAGCGCCATTGACGATCCGGCCGTCACGCCCGGTTACCCACGCAGAGAAATGATCCCGATGTTGCCCGTATATGACCGGACTTCTACTCACTCCCGGTAATTCCCACGGAAGCTGAGATGCGTCCCCGTCGTCGCCTGGACTGCGTTCAGATCAAGGTGAACCTCACCGGGCCGTGGATATCCGCCGCGCGTGACGCTCTGGCGCTCACCGCCGAGCTGGGCATCGGCCGTCGGGTCTGCTTCTGCGCGGACCCGGCTGGAACGGCGGAACGCGGCGGAATAGCGCTGCTCGACGAGGGAATCATCCTGCGGCTGCGGCAGTACGGTGCCGGACACGGTGATGCGACGGTCAGGCTCCGGCCGGCCCGGCGATCCCGGCTGGCTCGGCCTGCGCCCCGACCGCGTCGCGGTGTTCCGGATGGAGGCGGACTGGACGGGGGAACGCAGGGTTCCCGCGGCCTCGCTGACCGCACACCCGGAAGCACGTCGGGTGACCGACGTCCTCGTCGGCGCGACGTCGCCGCGGGAACTGTTCTCACCCCGCCAGCGCCGGTTCCTTCGCGAGTACGCGGACCGCCCCATCGACCTGGACAGCCTGTCCGTACTGGGCCCACTCGACGGTGTCCGCTGGAACACCCCGGTTCCGATCCCGGTGGCGGGTTTTCCCGTGGCGGCCGAGAGATGGCGGCTCGCCCCCGGTCCCGGCGACCGCGGGCTCGATCTGCTGGAATTGTCCATCCGGGTTGAGCCGGATGGTGCCCAGATCGCCCAGATCGCCTTCGAGGCCGCCCTGCGCCGCCTCGGGCTCGACATCGAGGAGGACGAGGAGACGAAGACCCGGCGCGCCCTGGCCCTGCTGACCGCAAGACCCTGATAGCGCGAGGTGGCCCCGGCGGAGATCCTCCGCCGGGGCCACCGTCAAACAATCGGATCCGATGTCCTCGTGAGGAGCCGGACCCGATCAGGGTGAGACGATGAACGAGGGGCTGATCGCGACCGTGGTGTTGACGAACCGTCCCGACGCCACCTTGAGCGCGGCGATGACGTCAAGGGCGTCCCCATCCTCCGCAGCATTCGCGAACCAGGGTGCGGAGATTGGCACCGTCAACGGCTTGTTGAAGGCCTTCCTCGGGTCCCCCGGCTTGACCGGAATCTTGCCGATCACGTTTCCGGTGGCCACGACGACGAACCGGCTCAGGTTGCGAACAGAAACACTGAGCGTGTATTCGGCGCCACCGAAGTCAATCAGGCTCTCCCCGATCTCGACGTCGGCGATGACATCGAAGGCCTTGTCATCCGCGATGACATCAATGGTGTTGTTGGTACCACTGTCGACGGCGTAGACCGACTTGACGGTGGCGTCCCACTGCCCGGGCATGACGGTATTCCTCCCCAACTGATACCGCTGACGGCGTGTCGCTTTTCAGTCTGGGAAACGGGAACGGGGGCGCGCGTCAGGGAGATCCCTAAAAAGCTGACTACCGTGCCCGGGACGGGGAGGGTTCAGTGGCTCTCGGCGGTGGTGGCGGGAGCGGCCGGACTCGGCCCGGCGGACGGGCCGGGGTCGCCGTACCAGACCGTCCGGCGGATGTGATCGACGTAGCTGACGATGATGTGCAGCACCCGGCGGGAGACGTCGTCGACGTCGTAGTCGGCGACGACCCGGGGGCGGCGGTCGCTCTCCGCCTCCCGGACGACGAGCTCGACCGCGTCGAGGATCCGGTCGGGGCGCAGCACGCTGGAGACGCCCACGCCGCGGTCCATGCCCTCCGGGCGCTCGTGGGCCTCCCGGATCAGCACCGCAGGGAAACCGACGAGGGACGCCTCCTCGGTGAGCGTGGCGCTGTCGGACAGCACGCACAGCGCGGACCGCTGCAGGGCGAGGTAGTCACAGAATCCGAACGGCCGGCAGAAGCGCACCCGCTCGTCGATGAGCGGGAAGTGTCCGGAGCGGCGCAGCGCCGAGAGCCGCTCGCGGGTCCGCGGGTGGGTCGAAACGATCACCGGCAGCCGGTAGCGGGCCACCAGCCGGTTAAGGGTGTCCAGCAGCGCCGACAACGTCTCGGGGCGGTCGACGTTCTCCTCCCGATGGGCGCTGACGAGCAGGTACCGGCCGACCTGCACCCCGAGGGTGGCGAGCACCGACGAGGTGTCGATGAGCGGCGCGTAGTGGGTGAGCACCTCCTTCACCGGCGATCCGACGACGAAGACCCGCTGCGCGGGCAGTCCCTCGGCGAGCAGGTGACGGCGGGCATGTTCGGTCAGGGCGAGATGCACGTCGCTGAGGTGATCGACGACCCTACGGTTGATCTCCTCGGGAACCCGCTGGTCGAAGCTGCGGTTCCCGGCCTCGAGATGGAACACCCCGATGCGCCGGCGCTTCGCCGGGATCGCGGCGAGGCAGGTGTTCGTGTCGCCGTAGAGCAGCACGGCGTCAGGCTCCTCGGCGGCGAGCACCGGGTCCACCCGGGCGATGATCCTGCTGATCGTCTCCGCGGGCGTGGCTCCGGCGGCCTCCAACATGTGGTCCGGTCGGCGGATGCCGAGCTCCTCGAAGAAGATTCCGCTCAGTTCGTGGTCGTAGTTCTGGCCCGAATGGACCAGACACAGGTCGACCGCCTGGTCGAGGGCGGCGATCACCCGGCTAATCTTGATCACCTCCGGCCGGGTGCCGACGATGACCATGACCCGCAGGCGCCGCCCGCGCGGTCCGGCGGCGTCGTCCGCGGCCGGCCCCGCCCGGGCCACGGCCGGCTGGGGGCGGCGTGGCCAGGGCCCGCTGGGCTGGGGGACGATCGGGGTGACCCGCTCACCGGGGATTCCCGACGGAACCGTCGGTACCGAGGGCCCACTCTGTTCCGGGGTGCCACGCGGCATTCGGACTTCCCCCTACCGCAACGGATGGTGACGATCGGACGGCACGGCCGTCCGTGTTCACCCAGCAAGCTTATCACTCTCGGTAGTACGTAAATTACCCAGCACGCCGACCAGGGCGAGGGAGGAGCGCACGAGGCGCGACAGGCGACAGGCGGGCCGGCGGGCGGGGCCGGCGGGAGCGAACCCGCCGGCCCCGGATCATCGGCCGTGGGCTACAACAGCGAGCGCAGGACATACAGCAGGATCCCGCCGTGGCGGTAGTACTCCGCCTCGCCGGGGGTGTCGATCCGCACGACCGCCTCGAAGGTCTTGTCGCCGGCACGTACCGTGAGGGACGGGGTCCTCTCGCCCACCTCGGCGAGGCCCGTGATGGTGAACGTCTCCTCCCCGGTCAGGCCGAGCGACTCCACCGACTCGCCGACGGGGAACTGCAGCGGCAGCACGCCCATGCCGATCAGGTTCGACCGGTGGATGCGCTCGTAGGACTCGGCGATGACCGCCCGCACGCCGAGCAGCGAGGTGCCCTTCGCCGCCCAGTCCCGGGAGGATCCCGAGCCGTACTCCTTACCGGCCAGGATCACCAGCGGCACACCCTCGGCGGCGTATTTCTGCGCGGCGTCGTAGATGGCCAACTGCTCGCCGTCGGGCAGGTGCCGGGTGACCCCGCCCTCGGTGCCCGGCGCCAGCCGGTTGCGCAACCGGATGTTGGCGAACGTGCCGCGGATCATCACCTCGTGGTTGCCGCGCCGCGACCCGTAGGAGTTGAAGTCGGCGGGCGCGACCCCGTGCTCGGTAAGGTAGCGGCCGGCAGGCGAGTCCTTCTTAATCGAGCCAGCCGGGGAGATGTGGTCGGTGGTGACCGAGTCGCCGAGCACCGCCAGCACCCGGGCGTCGATGACGTCGGTCCGGGCCTCCGGCTTCGCCGCCATCCCCTCGAAGTACGGAGGGTGCCGGACGTAGGTGGAGTCGGGCGCCCAGGCGAACGTCCGCGACGCCTCCCCGCCATCACCGACCGGCAGCGAGCGCCAGCGCTCGTCACCGGACAGGTCGGCGTAGTCGGACTCGTACATCTCGGACTGGATGGCGTCGCCGACGACCGCGGCGACCTCGGCCTCGCTCGGCCAGATGTCACGCAGGTAGACGGGCTCCCCGCCGGTGCCGGTGCCCAGCGGGTCGGTGTCGAGGTTGATGTCCATCGTGCCGGCCAGCGCGTAGGCGACCACCAGCGGCGGGGACGCCAGGTAGTTCATCTTGATGTCGGGGTTGATCCGGCCCTCGAAGTTGCGGTTACCCGACAGCACGCTGACCACCGCCAGGTCCGCGTCGTTCACCGCGGCACTGATCTCCTCCGGCAGCGGCCCGGAGTTACCGATGCAGGTGGTGCAGCCGAACCCGACCAGGTTGAAGCCGACCTTGTCCAGGTAGGGCACGAGCCCCGCCCGCTCGTAGTAGTCCATGACCACCTTCGAGCCCGGCGCGAGGGTGGTCTTCACCCACGGCTTGCGGGTGAGCCCCTTCTCGACGGCGTTGCGGGCCAGCAGGGCCGCGCCGACCATGACCTGCGGGTTGGACGTGTTGGTGCAGGAGGTGATGGCCGCGACGGCGACGGCACCGTGGTCGATCTCGACGCTCGTGCCGTCGGCGAGGGTGACCGCCGTCGGGTTGGACGAGCGGGCGGCGACGTCCCCGGCCACGGCGTTCACCGAGATCGGGGCGTCGGAGGGCTTGTCGGCGAATGCGGCCGCCGAGTCGGAGGCCGGGAAGGACTCGGCATCCGCCTCGTCCGCGCCACCGTTCGTGAGCACCAGGGGCTGGGCGTAGTCGACCAACGCCGCCCGGAAGGCCTGCTTCGCGCTCGCCAGCGGCACCCGGTCCTGCGGGCGCTTGGGCCCGGCAAGCGACGGCTCGACGGTGGACAGGTCCAGCTCGAGGGTGGTCGTGTAAGCGGCCTCGCGGCTCGGGTCGTGCCAGAGGCCCTGCTCCTTGGCGTACGCCTCGACCAACGCCACCAGCTCCGCGCGACGGCCGGTGAGCCTGAGGTAGTTCAGCGTCTCCGCGTCGATCGGGAAGATCGCGCAGGTGGAGCCGTACTCGGGGCTCATGTTGCCGATGGTCGCCCGGTTCGCCAGCGGGACGTTCGTCACGCCGTCGCCGTAGAACTCGACGAACCGGCCGACGACGCCGTGCCGACGCAGCATCTCGGTGATGACGAGCACCATGTCGGTCGCGGTGGTGCCCGTCGGCAGCTCGCCGGTCAGCTTGAAGCCCACCACAGTGGGGATGAGCATGCTCACCGGCTGGCCGAGCATGGCGGCCTCGGCCTCGATGCCTCCGACGCCCCAGCCGAGCACACCGAGACCGTTGATCATCGTGGTGTGGCTGTCCGTGCCGACGAGGGTGTCGGGGTAGGCCAGCGTCCCGTCGGCCGTCTGCTTCGTGAAGACGACCCGGGCGAGGTGCTCCAGGTTGACCTGGTGCACGATGCCGGTGTTCGGCGGGACGACGGTGAAGTTGTCGAACGCCTCCTGACCCCAGCGCAGGAACTGGTAACGCTCCCGGTTGCGGCCGAACTCCAGCGCCGCGTTGAGCTCGAACGCGTCCGGCCGACCGAAGTGGTCAGCGATGATCGAGTGGTCGATCACGAGCTCGGCGGGGGCCAACGGATTGATCTTCGACGGGTCGCCGCCGAGGGCGGCCATCGCCTCCCGCATGGCGGCAAGGTCCACCACGCACGGCACGCCGGTGAAGTCCTGCATGATGACGCGGGCGGGCGTGAACTGGATCTCCTGGCTGGGGGCGGCCGAGGGATCCCAGTTCGCCAGCGCCCGGACGTGGTCCGCGGTGATGTTCGCGCCGTCCTCGGTACGCAGAAGGTTCTCCAACAGCACCTTGAGGCTGTAGGGGAGTCGATCGGCCCCGGGCACCGCGTCCAGCCGCCTGATCGTGTAGGTGCGATCACCCACCACGAGCGATCCGGTACTGCCGAAGGTGTCCATCGTTCTCCTTCTCGTCGCCCACCGCCCGCCACCCGCGAGCGGCGGGGCTCGCTCCCATGGCCCCGCCCGGCTGGCCGCACCGTGGTGACGCCGGACCCACGGTCCCGGGTGGGCACGCATCCGGCGTCTGCCTGCCTCGGCCAGCTCCGTCCCATCCTGGCATTCCGGCGCGTCTCGCACCGCGCCCGCGGCGCTGTGACCCCGCCGACCCTCCGGGTCGGCGGGAACCGCCGGGGCCTCCCGAACAAGGTCGCCACAGCCGACTCCGGCAATTATTTAACACTGCTAACAGTATCGGAGGCTACCGGCAGTCCCTGCCCACAACGGCGGAATGTTCGGCGACAATCATCCCACCTGCGGGTAAACTCATTCTTCCGGTACCCGGGTGCATCCCGGCACACTCCGGCCCGGGCCGGAGCACGCGTGCCACGACCGCGCGCCGCGCACGGCCTCGTGCAGGGCAGCGACGACGTCCTGGCTCAACGACCGGCGATCCAGCAGCTTCTCGGCCCGTGCCCGCGCGGCGAAGCCGCGGTCGCGCGCGGCGGGTGCCCGCCGGCCGGCCGCAGCGTCGGTGAGACACTCCGCCACCGCCACCGCGTCGCCGGGTGCCACCAGCCAGCCGGTCTCGTCGTCCACCAGCTCGCTGATCGCCCCGACCCGCGTCGCCACGGTCGGTACCCCGCAGGCCGACGCCACCCCGACGGCGCCGTAGTCCTCCACCCGGGAGGGCACCACGTTCACATCGGCGGCGGCGTAGTACGGCCGCACGTCGCGGACACCGTGCACCCAGCGCACCGCCGCCGCGCCGGGAAGCGCCCCGGCCCAGGCCCGGACCCGCTCGCGGTAACGGGCCGCGGCCTCGTTCCGCCGGCCGGCGACATCCTCTCCGTCCTCGGGAGCCCCGCCCTCGGGAGCCCCGTCGACGAGGATCAGGGTGCCGCGGCCGCCCAGCTCGACGAACCGCGACCAGGCCGCCAGCAGTACCTCGTGGCCCGCCACCCCCCGGCCCGGATGGACAAGACGACCGGGCGGGTGGAAGCGCGCCACCTGCACCGCCACGAACCCGTCCTCGGGCAGACCAAGATCCGTCCGGGCCGCCCGGCGCTCCCGGTCGTCTGCCGGCGTGAACCGGTCCAGATCCACGCCGTAGGACACGGTGCGCAGGCGGCGCACCGGCTGGCCGAGCGCGGCGTAGCGGCGCCGGACGTCGGAGGTCGGCGCGATCAGCAGGTGATCGAGCCGGCAGAGCACCCGCTCGACCGGCCGGATCAGCGGGTGGTCCAGGTGCAGAGGGTTCGCGACCATGTACACGCGGGTGATCGTGGTGCCCACGGTGGCGAGGCGGGCGGCCACCGCCGAGGCGTAGTGGTGGTAGTGGACGACGTCCGCCCCGAGCGCGGCCAGCTCCGCCCGCAGCCGGAGAATCCCGCCGGCCTGACGGCGGATCGTCGCTCCCCGGCGCGGCACGGGGCTCGCGACGACCTCCACGCCGCCCGCGGTCAACTCCCGGGCCAGCGGACTGTCGACGTGGTCGGGCGGGGGCATCAGAACGATGACGTGGTCCCCACTCTCCTGTTCGGCGACGGCGTGCGCAACGGGCCACCGCGGGCCATCCCCCGCCTCGAGCAAGGTGACGATCTTCATCGTGGGCGGTCCTCTCTGGTCGTGGCCGGGCGGTGGCGGTACCCGGGCGGGCGGGGACGCCGACTACGACCACACCGCCGCGATGTCGCGTTGCCAGTGCTCCATCGTGAACGGGGACCGGCGCAGCAGACGCATCGCCTCCCGGCGCTGATCAATGGTCGGGGGAACGGCGGTGAGCATCTCGGCGGTGCCGGCCCAGACCGCGTCGGAGATGCGCAGCGGCAGGATCGTCACGCCGGGGAGCAGCCGGGCGATCTCGTCGACCCCGGGCAGGTCCGCGGAGAGCACGGGCGTCCCGACCGCACAGGCCTCGAGCACGATGCCGGGCAGGCCCTCGTGACGGGAGGTGACCAGCAGCAGCGAGGCCGCGACCAGCAGGCGCGGGATCTCGAGCACCTCGCCGGTGAACTCGACGTGGTCAGCGACGCCGCACCGGGACGCCAGCGCGACCAGCCGGGCCGTCTCGGCGGCATCCTGACGACCCACGAAGAGGAGCCGGGCGTTCACGGACCGCCCCCGCAGCGCCGCGAGGATCTCCACGGCCCGGTCCCGGTTCTTCGCCGAATCCGGGCAGGCGACGTGGACGACGGTGACAAGCTCCTGATCGTCCTCGGCGAGTTCCTCCGCGCGGCGGCGGGCCGCGATGGCGACGCCGACCGGTTCCAGCTCGACGCCGTGGTAAATAACGCGGCAACGAGGGTCGAGCCGCCAGTTCTCCCGCCGCAGACCCCGCATCACCGCCTCGCTCACTGCGACCAGATGGGTGGCGAACCGGTCGAGCAGCAACCGGCCGACGATCCGCCGCACCCGGCCGCCCAGGCTGTCGCCGTGCCGGTCCGGGGCATCGGCGAGGTAGGCGACGCGGCGCCGAACCCCCCCGAGCCGGGCCAGCGCGAGGACCACCCCGGAGAGGATCGTCACGTCCGCCTGCACCACCTCCGCCTGCACCACGTCCGGGCGTACCTGGCGCAACAGCCCCAGAAAGGACCATGGAAAGCGCCAGTCGGCCCGGCAGTGGTACACCTCGCCGCCGAACGCCCGGATCTCACCGTCGAACGCCCCTGCCGCGCCGGGCGTCACCGCGAACAACAGCCGGAACTCGTCCTGGTCGAGGCGGCGGAGCAGGTTCACGGCCCCCAGCTGGATGCCGGAGCGATCCGTCCGGTTCAGCACCTTCAGCACCGTTATCGGGCCCCGGCGCCTGCGCCCGCTTGGCCGGTGATGGAACCACGCGTCGGTGGCGACGACCCGCATGGCATCCGCCCCTCCGCCCGCACCCTCTCGATGACGATAATTTTCAGTTATCATTAAACTACATAAAGATACGGGAAGATGTGGGGCGCCGCGAGGGTGCGAAGGCGTCAGAGGGTGGGGAGGGCGTCACAGGGGTTCCACGGCGAACGCGAGCTCGTCGTGCCGCGCAACCTGCGCCGGTATCACCGGGTGTCCCCCGCCGGCTGCCACCGGCCGGCGGCCCCGGTCGTGCGTGGGCAGCCAGTGCCGGGTGTCGAGGACCGCACGGGCATGCCGTGCTACCTGGTCACGGTCGAAGGCGTCGTGGTCGACCAGGAGCACCACCAGATCCGCGGTCGCGAGCTCCCCCGCACCCACCTCTACCAGGGTCACCCGGGGCGGCAGCCGGGCCGCGTCGACGTGCGGGTCCGCCGCCCGCACGTGGGCACCGAGGTCAGCGAGCAGGGTGGCGACCCGCGTCGCGGGCGACTCGCGCGCATCCCCGGTGTTCTTCTTGTAGGCAAGTCCCAGCAGCAGGATGCGACTGCCCGCGACCGACCGTCGCCGGGCGTTGAGCATCTCGGTGACCCGCCGCACCACGTGGTCGGGCATGTGGTCGTTGATGTCGTTGGCGAGCTCGACGAATCGGAAGCTGCGGCCGAGGCTGCGGCGCACCCGCCAGGACAGGTACGACGGGTCGATGGGCAGGCAGTGGCCGCCGACCCCCGGGCCGGGAGTGAACCGCAGGTACCCGAACGGCTTGGTGGACGCCGCGTCGATCGCCTCCCACACGTCGACGCCGAGTTCGTGCGCGAACATCGCCAGTTCGTTCACCAGCGCGATGTTGACATGCCGGAAGGTGTTCTCCAGCAGTTTGGTGAGTTCGGCGGTCCGGGTCGAGCCGACCGGAACCGTCCGCTCGACCACGGTGTCGTAGAAGGCGCTCACGGCCGCCAGGGAGTCCTCATGCACCCCGGAGATGACCTTGGGGGTGTTCACCAGGTTCCACACCCGGTTACCCGGATCGATCCGCTCCGGCGAGTAGCCGAGATGGAAGTCGATACCGGGGTGCAGACCGGAACCCTCGGTGAGCAGCGGGGCGAACAGCTCCTCGGTCGTCCCCGGATAGGTCGTCGACTCCAGGATCACGGTCACGCCCGGCCGGACCAGCGGCGCGAGGCTGTGCGCCGCGCCCACGATGTAGGACAGGTCGGGAGCCCCCTCCCGCAACGGGGTGGGGACGGTGACCACCGCGACGTCGAACCCCGCGGCGCGGGCGTAGTCCGACGTCGGCTCGTACCGGCCCGACTCCAACGCCGCCGCGAGCTGCCTGTCGGGGATGTCCTCGACGTAGGACCGCGCGGCGGCCAGCTGGGCGACACGGCTCGCGTCCACGTCCACCCCGACGACCCGCCAACCCACATCGACCGCCCGCATCGCGAGCGGGAGACCGACGTATCCCTGCCCGACGACCACCAGTTTCTTCGAAGTCATACACATAGTGTGTCAGATTGTTTACATAAAGAGAGGTAGGTGGCTCACTGTGTCCCGAGCCGGCGGACGGATCTCCGGATCCGGTGCGCCCGGACGGCCCGGTTCCGGCGGGGGTGCGACCACCCGGGCCAGAATTCGCGCGATGCGGCGGGCGGCGTGGCCGTCCCACAGGGCCGGACGCCGGGGCGCAGGCGGCCGCTCCAGGGTGTCGAACGCGGCCGTGACCACCACCCGCCGGTCCCGACCCACCACCCGGTTGGTACCCTCGGTAACAGTCAATGGACGTTCCGTCGAGTCGCGGAGCGTCAGGCACGGTACTCCCAGCACGGTGGACTCCTCCTGCACGCCGCCGGAATCGGTGAGCACGAGACGCGCCCCGGCCTGCAACGCCAGGGAGTCGAGATATCCCACGGGCCCGAGTAGCCGAACCCCGGGGGGGAGCATCCCGGCCAGCCGCGCCGCCGTACGGGGATGCGCCGGGAAGACCAGCGGGCACCGCACCGCGATCTCCCCGAGCGCCCCGAGCAGCCCGGCGAGCACGTCCGGATCGTCGACGTTGGCGGGCCGGTGCATGGTCACCAGGCCGTACCCGCCCGGGTGCAGGCCGAGCCCGGTCAGCGTCGGCCGGCCCAGCGCCTCATCCCGGCACGCCAGGAGGGTGTCCACCATGACGTTGCCGACGAGATGGACCGCCCGGGGGGGCAGGCCCTCCCGGTACAGATGCTCCACCGCGTCCGGTGAGGTCGCGAACAGCTGGTCGCACACGTGGTCGGTGACAATGCGGTTGATCTCCTCGGGCATGGACCGGTCACCGCTGCGCAGTCCCGCCTCCACATGGGCGACGGGCACGCCCGCCTTCGCCGCGACGAGCGCACAGGCCAGAGTTGAGTTGACATCGCCGACCACGACGACGATCTCCGGGACGAGCCGGTCGAGCAACGGCTCGAACGACGTCATGACCGCGGCCGTCTGCACGGCGTGGGAGCCCGATCCCGCCGCGAGGTGATGGTCAGGGGGACGCAGCCCGAGATCGGCGAAGAACACCTCGCTCATCGCCTCGTCATAGTGCTGACCGGTGTGCACGAGCGTGGTCCGGAAACCCTCCGCGTCGAGGGCGTCCAGAATCGGCTTGATCTTGATGAAGTTCGGTCGCGCCCCGGCCACGACCACCGCGTGCGGCCTCGGCACGAGCACGGGCTCGGCGAGCGTCGGGACCGGTGCGGGGCGGCGGCGCGTGGCCGCGAGCGGGGCCCGCGGCGAGGGCGGGCCATCCACCGGTACACCGGCGACGGGCTCACCACCCGCCGATACGCCGGTCACGAGCGGACCCCGGAACGATCCGATCCACCGCGCGGCTGGTCGACGACGGTAGGCCCGGCGGGACGGGCCGCTCCCGCCCGCCCGGTGGGGGCCGCCGCCCGCCCGGTGGGGGCCGCGAGCCCGTCGCGCG
>NZ_CDWRCK010000038.1:7371-22309 GCF_977927595.1 Frankia sp. CcWB3 | reverse complement strand
GATGAACTTCCCAAACAGGCCCTAGGGCAGCAGGGCGGGCCGCCAGGGCGGGTCAGCAGCATGGGTCGGGGAGCCAGGTCTCGGCCCAGAGGGAGAGGGCCGCGACCGTGTCTGCGAGGTCCGCTCCCTTCGCGGTCAGGTGGTACTCGGTCCGCGCGGGCGTATCCGGGACGACGGTGCGTCTGACCATCCCTTCGGCTTCAAGTTCTCTCAGCCGCACGGAACAGAGCCGGTCGGACAGGTTGGGCACCGCCGTCGTGATCTCGGAGAACCGGGTTGCGCCGGCCAGCATCGCGCGCACGATGGCCCCGGTCCAGCGCCGCCCAATGGTCTCGACGGCATGGTGGTAGCGCGGGCAGAACGAGGACAGCTCCACCCTGATCAGCCTATGCTTGCCCGCCATTAGCCGGCCCGATCCGGTAATAGCGGCTTACCTTTCGTCGGCTTATGACGTCGTGGGGCGAGGAGCCCGGGACTCGGGTGGAACCGGTCCCTGGGGCGTGTCGTCCGCCACGAACCGCAGATAGCGCTCGGCGGAGCGGCGCACGGCGGCCCGACCGCCGGCGCGGACGATCGCCTGCCAGAACGCGCCGTAGACGACCTCGAAATCGAAGGGTTCGAGGAGCGCGACCGCCCGCCGGACCGCCCCGGGCCGTTCCGGGATGTAGTTCGGGTAGCTGTACATGAAGCTCACCCACCGCCGGTCCTGCACCACCTGCAGGATGTCGCCGGAGAACAGCGCACCGCGCCCGTTCTCCCCGTCCGCCCAATGCAGGACCGTGCCACCGGCGAAGTGCACACCGCCGTTGACGAGGGTCAGCCCCGGGCCGATCCGGTGGGTGTCGCCGGACCAGAGCACGATCGCATCGCCGGTCCGGCCGATCCAGGCGGCGTCGGCGGCGTGGATGTAGATCGGCACTCCGCCGAAGGCGTGACTCCAGTCCACCATGGCGCCGTAGAAGTGCGGGTGGCTGACGGCGATGGCGCGGATGCCGCCGAGCGCATCAACCTGACCCGCGAGATCGTCGTCGAGGAAGGGCACGCAGTCCCAGAGGATGTTGCCCTCGTCCGTGCGGACCAACAGGGCCCGCTGCCCGATGGAGATCTTCGGTTCGGCGCCGACGCCGAACACGCGGTCCCCCTCGGGGCGCAGTACCCCGCGGTATCCTGCGGCCCGCAGCCGTGCCCGCGAGGTCCACCGCTGACCGTCCCAGCCGACGTACTGCCGTTCGTCCTCGCACACCGGGCAGTCGCCCCGGACCGCACCGTACTGGATCCCGCAGGTTAGGCAGATCGGCAGATCGAGACTGGCGGGATCGAGTGGCACGGGCGCTCCTGGGGCGTCACCTGCCGGTGTAACCACGGTGGAACACCGGGATGTCGCCGAGCCTATTCAGCCGCTGAAGCGGGCGACCGCGTGCATCTTGTTCATCGCGTCCAGAGCCGCGACCTTGTAGGACTCGGCGAGCGTCGGATAGTTGAAGACGCTGTCGATGAGGTAGTCGATGGTGCCGCCGCAGCCCATCACAGTCTGTCCGATGTGGACGAGTTCGGTGGCTCCTGTACCGAAGACGTGTACCCCGAGAAGGCGCCGGTCGTCTGGGCTGACCAGTAGCTTCAGCATCCCGTACGAGTCACCGAGGATGGCTCCGCGGGCCAGCTCCCGGTACCGGGCAATGCCCACCTCGAACGGGATGGCCTGCTCGGTCAGCTCGTCCTCGGTGCTGCCGACATAGGAGATCTCCGGGATCGTGTAGATCCCGATCGGCATCAGCTCGGCCCGCATGGCGTTGACGTCCTCGCCGCAGGCGGAGTAGGCCGCGAGACGTCCCTGTTCCATTGACGTCGCCGCGAGAGCGGGGAATCCGATCACGTCGCCGACCGCGTAGATGTGGTCGACCTCCGTGCGGAAGTCCGAGCCGACCTTGATCCGGCCGCGGTTGTCCGCGGAAAGGCCGGCCGCCGGAAGGTTGAGGATGTCGGTGAGCCCCTGCCGCCCGGCCGAATACATCACCGTGTCCGCCGGGAGCTTCTTCCCGCTTTCGAGCAGGGTGAGGGTACCGCCGTTGTGGCGTTCCACGGAGACGACCGACTCGCGGAAACGGAAGGTCACCGCAAGATCGCGGAGCTGGTACTTCAACGCCTCGACGATTTCGAGGTCGCAGAAGTCGAGCATCCGGTCACGGCGCTCGACGACGGTCACCTTCGTGCCGAGCGCGGCGAACATCGAGGCGTATTCGATACCGATCACACCGGCGCCGACGACGACCATCGACCGGGGCAGTTTCTCCAGGGCCAGGATCTGGTCGCTGTCGACGACAGTCCGTCCGTCGAAGTCGACCGTGTCCGGCCGCGCCGGGCGGGTGCCCGTGGCGATGATGATTCTTTCCGCCTGGATCCGGCGGTCCTCGGTGTCCTCGCCGCCCGCCCGCACGTTCACGGTGTGCGGATCGACGAAGCTGGCCAGTCCGGTCAGCAGGGTGACGTGGTTACGGCTGAGCTGGTTGCGAATCACGTCGATCTCGCGGCTGATGACATGTCTGGTCCGCGCCGAGAGGTCACCGACGGTGATGCCATCCTTTACCCGGTAGCTCGACCCGTACAGCTCACGCTGTGACATGCCGGTCAGATAAAGGACCGCTTCCCGCAGCGTCTTGGACGGGATCGTGCCAGTGTTGATGCTGACACCACCGATCATTTCCCGTTTGTCGACGATCGCGACCCGTCGGCCGAGCTTGGCCGCTGCGATCGCGGCCTTCTGCCCGCCCGGCCCGGATCCGATGACGAGGACGTCGTAGTCGAACATCGTCACATCCCCCGCAATCTATCGGTCTCCGGTGAACCCGAGGCTATCCGGCCGGACGGGTCGGGTCGGCACGTTGGCCGTGCTTGTTACGTCCATTTCTTCTGGGAAATTTCTCGGGAGTCGCTTCACCTGCGGATTATCACTCGAGGTAGGTGTCGCGAACCCGTCTGTGATGGCCGAGGTGTGCCGTCATGCCCGCCATATGTGCCGGTGTGGTTCCGGTTGAGAGCTTTTCGAGTCCAACTGGTGGGAACCTGTCGAGGACTTGCGCCGCCAGGCCGCCGGGCCCCCGCCGCCGGGCCGTCGGACCCTGCTGTCGGGCCGGGCCGTCGTGCCGGCAGGTGAAATTGAGGCACCCGCCACCCGTAACCAATCCGCCGCCGGCCCGTTAAACCTCTAGCGGGGGTCGTGGAGGCTGTCTGGGGGGTCTTCCACGGCTCCCGCCGCGCCGTCGGTCGCCGCCTGTCGGGTCGCGCTGTCGGGACGGGACACCCCCGTGGGTCACGGAGGTGTCCGGGAGACGCGACGGTCGGGGGAGAGGCCGCCCGACGAGCTTCGGCTACGGGTGGGTCATCGACAGCACGTCGAGCGCGGCGTCGAGCTGTGCCTCGGTGAGTTTGCCCGCCTCAACGTAACCGCGCTCGAGAACGACCTCGCGAATGGTCTTCTCCTCGGCGAGCGAGATCTTGGCGACCTTCGCGGCCTCCTCGTAGCCGATGTACTTGTTCAGCGGCGTCACGATGGAGGGGGAGGACTCGGCGTAGCGGCGGCAGCGTTCGACGTCGGCGACGATGCCGTCGATGCAACGGTCGGCGAACAGCCGGCTGATCGTCGACAGGATGTGGATCGACTCCAGCAGGTTACGTGCGATCACCGGCAGCATGACATTGAGCTCGAAGCTCCCGGCTGATCCGCCGAACGCGACCGCCGCGTCGTTGCCGACGACCTGGGCGACGACCTGACAGACCGCCTCGGGAATGACCGGATTGACCTTGCCGGGCATGATCGAGGATCCGGGCTGGAGGTCGGGCAGTCGGATCTCGCCGAGCCCGGCTCGTGGGCCGGACGAGGCCCAGCGCAGGTCGTTGGCAATCTTGTAGAGCGAGAGGGCGATCACCCGCAGCACGCCGGACGCCTCGACGAGGCCGTCCCGGGAGGCCTGCGCCTCGAAGTGGTTGCGTGCCTCAGTCAGGGGAAGACCGGTGCTGGCGGACAGTTCCTCGATTACCGCGGCGGAGAAGCCGGGCGGGGTGTTGATGCCGGTCCCGACGGCTGTCCCACCGAGCGGCAGCTCTCCGATCCGGGGCAGTGCCACCTGCAGGCGCTCGACGCCGAGCCGGACCGCGGCGGCGTACCCGCCGAACTCCTGGCCGAGTGTCACAGGGGTCGCGTCCATCAGATGGGTCCGGCCGGACTTCACGACGTCGGCGAACTCGGTCTCCTTGCGACCGAGCGCGGTGGCAAGGTGCTCCAGGGCCGGGATCAGGTCGCCGACGATGCCCTGGGTGGCGGCGATGTGGATCGATGAGGGAAAGACGTCGTTCGAGGACTGCGAGGCGTTGACGTGGTCGTTCGGGTGAACCGGGCGGCCGAGGCGCTCGGAGGCGAGCGAGGCCAGCACCTCGTTGGTGTTCATGTTGGACGAGGTGCCGCTGCCGGTCTGGAAGACGTCCAGGGGGAACTGGTCGTCCCAGTCACCACGGGCCACCTCCGTGGCCGCGTCGGCGATCGCCTCGGCGATGTCCGCGTCGAGCACGTCCAGCTTGGCGTTCACCGTCGCGGCGGCGGCTTTGATCCGGGCGAGCGCCGCGATGTGCGCGCGGGAGATCCGCTGGCCGGAGACGGGAAAGTTCTCCACCGCCCGCTGTGTCTGGGCCCGCCACCGGGCCGTGACCGGTACCCGGACGTCACCCATGCTGTCGTGCTCGATGCGGTATTCCTGCTCGCTCATGCGCCCGTTCTCCCGATGCTCGTCGCCCTTGACCTGTACTGCCCGTGCCCTGTACCGCACACTGGGGCCGCGTCCCGGCGAGATGCCGCCTGGACGCGGCCCCAGGGCCGACCTTAGGACATGTCGGGCCTGCCCCGCATGGCGCCTTCGGCGCAATGCGGGGACCCCTGGCATAGGGCGCCGTTCGGGGTTTCCGTTACCTCGCCTTCGGTGAGGTTCCTGGGGGAGCCTCGGGGGCCTTCGGCGTGATGCGGGGACAGTGAGAATGGCTATAGGGGAACGTCGGGGGCTTCGGCGCAATGCGGGGAAGGGCGGCTCCGACGAGTCTGGTGTGAGGGGCGGTCCGGGCTCAGCTGGCGGCGCGCTCGCGGGTACGCATCTCCCGGCGAAGCTCCGGCGGCAACGCAAAGAGAAGGTGCTCGTCCGCGGACGTGACCTCCTCCACATCGGTGAAGCCCCGCTCGGCGAGCCAGGCCATCACGCCGGTGACGAGCTCCTCCGGCACCGATGCGCCGCTGGTGACCCCGACGGTCTCGACACCATCGAACCAGCTCAGGTCCACCTCGGTGGAGTCGTCCACGAGGTAGGCGGCCGGCGCGCCGGCGTCGAGCGCGACCTCGACCAACCGGACCGAGTTCGAGGAGTTCCGCGAGCCGACGACGATGACCAGGTCGACCGCGCCGGCGATCTCCTTGACGGCGACCTGGCGGTTCTGCGTGGCGTAGCAGATATCGTCGCTCGGTGGACCCTGCAGGTGCGGGAATCGCTCGCGCAGCGCGTCGACCGTCGTCATCGTCTCGTCGACGGACAGCGTGGTCTGGGAGAGGAAGGCCACCCGCTTCGGATCGCGGACCTTCACCCCGGCGGCGTCCTCGGGCCCGTCCACGAGGTGGATGCGGTCCGGAGCCTGCCCGGTGGTGCCGACGACCTCCTCGTGGCCCTCGTGGCCAATGAGGAGGATGTCGTAGTCCTCGCGGGCGAACCGCCTGGCTTCAGAATGCACCTTGGTGACCAGCGGGCACGTGGCGTCGATTGTGCGGAGCTCGCGCGCCGCAGCCTCTTCGTGCACCGTTGGTGCTACTCCATGGGCTGAAAACACGACGGTGGCGCCGTGCGGCACCTCGTCGGTTTCGTCCACGAAGATCGCACCCTTGGCCTCCAGCGTCTTCACGACATGAAGGTTGTGAACGATTTGTTTGCGTACGTAGACCGGTGAACCGTACAGCTCTAGTGCTTTCTCCACGGTCACGACGGCTCGATCGACACCAGCGCAGTAGCCGCGCGGTTTGGCAAGAAGGACCCGGCCCATGGGTGGGAGTCTACGCGGCGGCCGGCGGCCGGGAAGTCGGCTAGGCGATGCATCACCCGATGGCGACATCGTCCGGTCCGGCCGTGACGAGGGCCGCCGACTGTTGTAGGGCGAGGCTGGAGGGCGAGGTTACGGTGCCCGGGTGGCACTGACATCGTCCCCGGAACAGCCGCTGCCGGTCCGCAGCGTGTCGCGCGCGCTGGGAGACTGGATCAACCGGCTGGGGCGAGTGTGGGTCGAGGGGCAGGTGACCGGGATCGTCCGCCGTCCCGGGATGGGAACGGTCTTCCTCACCCTGCGGGACCCGGTGGCCGACGTGTCCCTGCGGGTCACCTGCCCGCGCGCGGTGTGCGACGCGGTGGGGCCGGCGCTCGTCGACGGGGCCCGCGTCGTGGTGTGGGGCAAGCCGTCGTTCCACCCCGGCCGAGGCACGCTGGCCCTTGCGGTTGTTGAGATTCGCCCGCTCGGTGCCGGTGCGCTGCTGGCCCGGCTCGAACAGCTCAAGGCCACGCTGGCGGCCGAGGGGCTGTTCGCCGCGTCCCGTAAGCGGCGTCCTCCGTTCCTCCCGGCGGCCGTCGGTCTGATCACCGGGCGGGCCAGCGCGGCGGAGCGGGACGTGGTCGAGAACGCGCGCCGTCGCTGGCCGGCGGTGCGTATCGTGTTACGGGAGGTGGCCGTCCAGGGGCCTCTCGCGGTCGCCCAGGTCATCGACGCGCTGCGGGAACTCGACGCGCGTGCCGAAGTGGAGGTGATCGTCATCGCTCGTGGCGGCGGGTCGCTGGAGGATCTGCTGCCCTTCTTTGACGAGGCGCTGCTGCGGGCCGTCGTGGCCGCGCGTACCCCGGTGGTGTCGGCAATCGGACACGAGCAGGACACCCCTTTGCTCGATTTTGTCGCCGACGTCCGCGCCTCCACACCGACGGACGCGGCGAAGAGGGTGGTGCCGGACGTCGGTGAGCAGGCGATCGCGGTCGCCCAGCTGCGGGCCCGGGCCCGGCGGGTCGTCGAGCACCGGCTCGACCGGGAGGAACGTTGGCTGGCGGACACCCGGGGGCGCCCCGTGCTCGCAACGCCCACGCGCGACGTGGGCCGCAGAGCGGACGACGTGTCGGCGCTCCTCGCCCGTTCGCGCCGCTGCGTCCGCCACATGATAGATGTGACCGGGAACGATCTGGCCGCCACCCGCGCCCGGATGCGCGCGCTGTCGCCGGCGGCGACCCTCGACCGCGGGTACGCCGTGGTGCAGCGCACCGTGGATGGTGCGGTTGTGCGCGGGCCTGCCGAGGTTGCGGCCGGGGACGGGCTCGCCATCCGGGTGGCGGGCGGAACGCTGCGCGCGACGGTCGTGGACGGCTGAGCAGGCCCGGCGGCCCGTCGGCTGGAGGGGCCGCTCGCTCAGGAGACGCTCAGGAGATCAGGAGACGCTCAGGGGAGTGGAGTCGCCGCGGCCAGTCGAGCGCGGGCGCCGTCGAGCAGCGCCTGACAGGTCCTGGCGAGCTCCTCGCCCCGTGCCCAGAGGATCAGTGACTCCTCCAAACTCACCCCGCCGGCCTCCAACCGGCGGACGACCTCCTCGAGTTCGGCCCGCGCGGCCTCGTAGGTGACCGGTGGGGCCGGGACGCCCGGCGGGGGGACATCGGCGGAGCCCGAGGCGTGACCGGTAGGGCTGTCGTTGAATGCTTCGGGCATGGCCACCTCCGTGCCGCCTCCGTGGCCCTCTAACCTCTAGAACCCTCTATGCCTCTACAACCCTCTACAGCGAGGTCCGCTCAATCCGTGGACCGCGCGGTTCCGGGCCGGCCCCGGCGGAGCGGGGAGGCCCCCTGCCTCGGGGTGCCATCGTTTCAGGATGCCATCGGCGTTTGCGGCTCGGTCCCGGTGGGCTATCGGTGATTACGGGTTCGGCCCCGACTCAGCATCCACCGTTGGGCGACCCGACGGCCAGGGAGCACCGGCGTGGCGATTTCCCCTCCGCCTGGCCAACATGATATCCAACAAGGAACAATCATGGCTGAACCCGGTCGGTCCGGTAGAGATCCATAGTACAAGGTCACTGCACGGCGTTTCAGGTCGGTCGCGGTCCGAGACGGACCACGTCCGGCCTGGCACACTGGCCGTTACCCGCAGGACATCCAGTCCGGAGGTAGCAATGCCCGCGCTACGCCCGACGCCTCGTCGCCGGCCTCTCGGCGACCTCGCCCGAGAGTACGCTCCGCCTTCGGTTGCCGCCGTGGGTGCCGTGCCGAGGGGTGGGATGACCGGGACGCGGGGTGGCGGCGCCCACCTCGGATGGCGGATGCCGACGACGGGCCCGCTGCTACGTCGGGCGGCCGGGCTGGTCATCGGCATGGCGATTCTCATCCCGGCCGCCACCGCGCTGGAGGGTGGGGGCGAGCCACCGGCCGCAACGGCCGTCGCGCCCGCACGGCCTCCCGTCATCGCGGTCGCCGTCCAGCGATGACCGGGTTCGCGCTGACCGGGCGGCTTGCACCGACCGGGTTCCCACCGACCAGGCTCGCACCGGCGGCGCGATCAGTTCGTGGCGGCGGGAACGACCGGTCGCAGTGACGCGGCGAGGGTGACCAGATCGGCCTGATTCGCCCCGCCTTTGCCGCCTCCATCATCCACGATCACGGTGACGCCGCCGTCGGTCCGGGTGAGCGCGAGATGCCCATCGCCGTCCCGGCGTTGCTGCCAGGCGACGCCTTCCACATCGACCGTGCCGTTGGCCGGTCGGTTCCCCAGGATCCGCTGGACCGCGGTGGGAGCGTTGCTCTCGACGAAGCGAGCGAACGTCCGATGGTCGGGCCGATCGACGACATAGCCGATCGTCGCCTCGGCGGGACCACCGTCGGCACCACCGGTGGGCAGCGTCAGGCGGATGGAGGTCGGCTTCCAATAGGAGGGCAGGCCAGCCGGCCCGAGTGGGGAGTAGGGCGCCTGGCGGGCGAACGCCGCCATCGGCTCACTCGTCGCGACGACCTTGACCGTGGGCTCGTCGCTTCCGCGGGGCATGACGAAGATGACGAAGAGCAGGACACCCGCCATGACTACGGCGAGAGAGAGCGCCATGTCTCTGATCGTTTCCTGACCGCGTCGTCGTGCCACGTCCCCATCTTCCAGGTCTGAGCCCCCGGATGGGCACCCAGACCACGTCTGGGCGGCTCGCAGGGGTGGTGGTGTGTTCAGGCTCTCGCCCGGCTGGATGGCCTTATCGGGGAGCGCGGGGTGAGGAACCGGCCACGCCGGGACCTGTCGGGCAGCCGTCACGCCCCCTCCGCGTGACGGCTGCCCGATGCTTCGTTGGACGCGCGTACCGGGTTGAAGGTTGCGTGCCTCTTCGGCGGATTCGAGGTGTCGTGTCGACGACAGGCCGGATTTGCCGGACGGCCGCAGGCACACCTCCGCGGCGGGATAGGGTCATGAAGGTATATTCGGCGTCACTCTGGGCCTATCTCGGGCGCCGACGGGGCTCCCGAACTAGGCTCGGGGCCGTGTCTTCCACTGCTGAATCCTCCGTTTCCAGGCCTTCCGACGCCTCGTCCGTGCCCGACACGCTGGCCGTGCAGGGACAGGCTCCGGATCGCAACCTCGCGCTCGAACTTGTCCGGGTAACCGAGGCAGCCGCGCTCGCCGCGGCGCGCTGGGTCGGCCGTGGTGACAAGAACGGCGCGGACGGGGCCGCCGTCGACGCGATGCGCCGACTGGTCGGCACCGTCTCGATGCGCGGGGTCGTCGTGATCGGCGAGGGGGAGAAGGACGAGGCCCCCATGCTGTTCAACGGCGAGGTGGTCGGTTCGGGGGAAGGGCCCGAGTGCGACGTCGCCGTGGATCCCGTGGACGGTACGACGCTGACCTCCAAGGGGATGAATAACGCCATCTCGGTTATGGCGGTCAGCGAGCGTGGCTCGATGTACGACGCGAGCGCGTGTTTCTACATGGAGAAACTGGTCACCGGCCCGGAGGCGGCCGGGGCGGTGGATATCACGGCCTCGGTGGAGGACAACATCCGCGCCGTGGCGAAGGCCAAGGAGATCCTCCCGCGGGACGTCACCGTGGTGGTCTTGGACCGGCCCCGGCACAGCCAACTGGTCGAGCAGATCAGGGCGGCCGGCGCCCGAGTTAAGCTGATCTCCGACGGCGACGTCGCCGGAGCGGTGATGGCCGCCTCGGCGGACACCGGCGTGGACCTGCTGCTAGGGATCGGCGGCACTCCCGAGGGGATCATCACGGCCTGCGCGGTGACCTGCCTGGGCGGAGTGATCCAGGGCCGGCTGTGGCCGCGGGACGACGCGGAGTATCGCAAGGTCGCTGACCTCGGGGGCGACCCGACCCGGGTACTGTCCACCCGGGACCTCGTCGACAGTGACAACGTCTTCTTCGTGGCGACCGGCATCACGGACGGCGAACTGCTCGCCGGGGTGCGGTACCGGCCGGGCGGGGCGAACACGTCCTCGCTGGTGATGCGGTCACGCTCGGGCACCATCCGCCGAGTGGACAGCCAGCATCAGCTCACCAAGCTGCAGGCGTACTCCACCGTCCCGTTCTGAGCCGCCGCTGTCCCGGTCGCCACTCCGGTCGCAGCTCCGATCCAAGTCGCCGGTCCGGTCGGAGTTCCGTACAGTTTCCATGCTGTTCCGGTTCCGTTCCGACTCCGATCTGGTCGGGAGGTGGTCGCATGGTGCTCTACCCGCGACCTTCCGTCCCCGCGAGGGTGTTCGCGCGCCTCGACCCCCCGGGACCGCACGGCAGCGCCGCGGAGGTCCGGACGCTGGCGGGTGCGGCACGCAGGTTCCTGCGCCATCCACGGCCCCCCGTCCTGCTTGGTTGCGTGGGGACGCTTGCCGCCCTGCGGGCGGTCCGAGGCCCGTGGCGGATCCGGGACACCGGCGTCGCGGTGGCTGCCATGGCGGCGCAGCCCTTCGTCGAGTGGAGTGTGCACCGGATACTGCTCCACGCCCGGCCGGGCAGCCGGCTGGGATCGATCGGTTACCAGCTTGCCGGATACGGGCACGAGCAGCATCACCGCGATCCGACCAACCTCGACACGATGTTCTTGCGCCCCCGCGAGGTGATCAGCGGAACCGTCGCCGTCGCGGCGCCGGCGCTGCTCGGGCCGCCGTGGGCGGCGACCGGCGCGCTCTGCCTCGGGATGGGTGCGCTCGTCTACGACTGGACGCATTTCCTCATCCATACCCGGGTCCCCCCGCGCACGGCCTACTACCGGCGGTTGTGGCGAGGGCATCGTTTGCACCACTACCGCAACGAGCGGTACTGGCTCGGGGTGACCAGTCCGCTCGGTGATCTGGCCCTGCGCACCGACCCGCCGCGGGACGCCGTGGCACTCTCGCTGACCGCCCGCGGGCGGAGTACCGCCGCCACCCCGTCTGCTCAGTTTGTTCGGCCTGTTCAGTGCTCCGGCAGGGCCTGTGACGGCGAGCTGAGGCTGGGGGATGCGAGGTCGCCCGGGTCCCCGGTGCCGGTTACCGGGCCAGGATCAGGCTGACCGAGCCGGGGGGTGAAAAGATCGGGCTGACGGGCTGCGCGCCGAAACCGATGGGTGTGGGCTCGTGGCACCGTGAGAGGCGGCGCGGGCCGCCCGACGCCTTCCAACCACGCGAGAAGCCGGCTGTCGGGCGTGTTCGCCTCGACGGTCAACCGAGCGAGGGCGAAGCGGTCGTCGGCGGGATGCGAGAGGACGTCGCGTACCGCGCAGGCCGAACTGTAGCCGGCCGAGATCACAAGCTGGCGTACGGACGGGTCGTATCCGCCGAGGGGGTAGGCGAACGTGCGAGGTTCGTCCCCGGTCGCCACGGCCAGCCGACGACGCGACAGCGTCAGTTCGGCGATCACGTCGGTCCGCGCCAGCTCGTCCAGCCGCCGTCCGGTGTGACCGGATCCGCCGATTTCTATCCCGAGACCCCGTATTCGATGAAGGTCGGTCCGGTTGAAATAGCCCGGATCACCGACCCGCGAACTGGTCACGAATACCGTCGCCGTCAGACCCGTCTCGGCCAGCCGGCGGAGAGCCTTCAAGGTTTCCACGCCGCCGTCGTCGAAGGTGATGACGACCGGGTTGGCCGACGAGGTGGCCGCGCGCAGGGATGCGGCATATTTCGACACGGTGAGCGCCTGCCGGCCGGAGGCGGCGATGATGGCGCAGTGCCGCATGAAGGTCGAGAAGGGGATCAGCCGACGTCGCGGGCCGCGTGGCGGCTGCGTGTCGAGAGACCGGTAGCGCAACATCGGGATCACCGGGGTTCTCCCCGCTGAGCAGGGACTGGCGGTCACCGGGACCCGGCCGGCTCACCAGCGGACAGGACGTGCTCGCCGGAGAAAGCGTGAGACGTGCACGACAAGCGGGCCTCCCTACGTCCGCCGCCTCCAGGGGATGCGGCACCCGATAGGCCAGTGGAAGTGCGCCTGAGCGGCGGGTGCGTGATGCGGCATGGAATCTAGCACGAGCTGCGGCAATAGGTGTGGTCGCGTTGCCGGTGTTTGTCGTCGGCCGTTCCAGCTACATGCCTGTTATTGTTTTTATTGAGGGCGCGGATTTACTCATGGGTCGGTTGTGGCGGTACGGCCGACCTGGCGTGGGGAACTGGCGCGGGGAAGCGGCGGTCCGGGCCTACTATGACCGGCGTCGGCGCTCGGCGGCCGACTGCGAGAGGGAACGTTGCCGCTCGCGGCGCGCCACCTGGGCGCGGCGACCCCGGAAGAGCGCGATGACGGCCACCAGGATGAAGGCCGTCAGCAGGATCGGAGCGTGAAAGATCATCTCCGAGCCGACGTCGATGGCCTTGTTGCGCAGGCCGGAGCTGCCGTCCCCGGCCGCGGGGTTCAGGTAGCCGACGCCGAGGGCGATGAGCGCGTAGGCGAGCGGCGGCATGATCACTACGCCGATGAGGTCATCCGCATGCACGCGGACCGCGGCGAGGACGCACGAGCCGATGAACAGCACGCCGAAGGCGAACTTCAGGGAACCGAAGATCGCGGAGTCCACGATGGCACCTAGCCCACCGAGGACGAGGACGAGGATGCCGGTGCCGAGCGCGGTGAGGCCCCGGCGGCTGCCCGTGAACAGCGTGGGCGGCGGCCCACCCGCCCGACCGCGCGAGCTGCGGGCGTACAGATCGTCATGCCCGCGAGCGCGTGCGGATCTGTCCGGCGGTCCGGCCGACTGCCGGTGAGGCGGCACACTCACGAAGGCAAGGTACCGCCCGCAGATTTCCAATGCGTCAGGGCGATGCGCCAGACATGCGCATCAGCTCTCGTATTTGAGCTTTCGGTGTCGATCTCACTGCTTTCCGTTGCTTAAGCCTCCTTATGCTAGTCGTCTGCGTCTCATCTGACCGGATCTGCGCCGTCAGAGGTCTGATACCCGGCATCGACTCCGAGGTCCTCTATGGCGCCACCCCGCCCGGTCGTCGCGCCCTCCCCGGTACTCCTCAGGAGCTCGGCGGCGGACAGCGGCCGCACGCCGGTCTCCACCGGAACCGGACTGGGGAGCCCCGCCTCGACGACTTCCATGGCCGCGAGCCGGCGGGCAGGGGTCAGCACCCGGCTTTCCAACGAGCCGACGGTGGCGTTGAAGTCCCCCACCGCCCGGCCGAGCGAGCGACCGAGGCGATCGACGTGTTCGCCCAGGGTGCCGAGGCGGGTGTAGAGGTCGCGACCCAGCTCGAAGATCTCTTTCGTCCGTGCGGTCAGCGCATCCTGAGTCCAAGCGTGGGCGATGGTGCGCAGCATGGCGATCAGCGTGGTTGGGGTAGCGATGATGACTTTCTTGCCGGCGGCGTGTTCGAGCAGGCCGGGATCGTGATCGAGGGCAGGGGCCAGGAACGCCTCGGCGGGGACGAAGAGCACCACGAACTCCGGGGACGACGGCAGCCGCCGCCAGTAGGACTTGGCGCCGAGGCCGTCGACATGCGCACGCAGATGGCGGGCGTGGGCGGCCATCCGGCGCGCGCGATGGTCCTCGTCCGTCGTGTCGGCGGCCTCCAGGAACGCGCTGAGCGGAACCTTCGCGTCGACGACCACGTTGCGGCCACCGGCAAGATGGACGACCATGTCGGGCCGTTGCGGGCCGTCGTCGCCCTGGATCGTCATCTGCTCGGTGAAGTCGCAGCGGTTGAGCATGCCGGCCACCTCTGCCACCCGGCGCAGCTGCATCTCGCCCCAGGCACCGCGGGTCTGGGGCCGGCGCAGCACGGTCACGAGCGCGGCGGTCTCCGACCGGAGGTTCTCCGACGCCTCACGGGCGAACCGCACCTGCTCGACGAGCGCCGCGTAGGCCTCGGTGCGCGCGGTCTCCAGCTCCCGCAGCCGGTCTTCCATCCGCCCGAGGGCCTCCCGCAGCGGCGTCACCATGCTCTCGACCGCCGAACGACGGGCGTCGAGGTCGCCGCGGGCACGGGCGCCGGCCTCGTCCAGCCGGGCGGAGGCCAGCTCCACCAACTGACGGCTCGCGCCCTCCAGAGCCTGCGCGGACAGCGCTCGGAAGCTCTCGGCGAGCCGGTCCTGGCTCTGCTCGACCAGCGCCACCCGCTCGGCCGCCGCTCGCTGCTCGTACTCCAGCGCGGTGCGCAGGCTGGACACGTCCGACTCGGCCAGCATCGCGCGCTCGGCAGCGGCGGCGGCGGCCTCCCGGGCCTGGTCGCGCTCCCGCATGGCGGCGGCGTGCGCGGCCGTGAGCGCGGCGACCCGCGGATCGGCGAAGCGGCGCGCGGCGGCGAATCCGCCCATGGCGCCGAGAGCCAGCCCGATCAGGGCCAGCAGCGCGCTGGTCGTGTCCACGGGAGAGAGGCAATCACGGCCCTCCGACAGTTTCGCGCGGTTTCGCGGCGAGTCGGTCCCCGGCGGGGCCCTTCCC
>NZ_CDWRCK010000038.1:0-7046 GCF_977927595.1 Frankia sp. CcWB3 | reverse complement strand
GGGCCCGTAGCCGTGAGGCCCGTAGCCGTGAGGCCCGTAAACTGACCGGCCATGGGCTTGTCGATCGGGATCGTCGGGCTGCCCAACGTCGGCAAGTCCACGTTGTTCAACGCCCTGACGCGCAATGAGGTGCTGGCCGCGAACTACCCGTTCGCGACGATCGAGCCGAACGTGGGCGTGGTCGGGGTGCCCGATCCGCGTCTCGGCGAGCTCGCGAAGTTCTACGACAGCGCCCGGACGGTGCCGGCCACGGTCAGCTTCGTGGACATCGCCGGCCTGGTCCGAGGCGCGTCCGAGGGGCAGGGCCTGGGGAACCGCTTCCTCGCGAACATCCGCGAGTCCGACGCGGTCTGCCAGGTCGTCCGGGTGTTCTCCGATCCTGACGTGGTGCACGTCGAGGGCAGGGTCGACCCGGCCGACGACATCGAGACGATCAACACCGAGCTGATCCTCGCCGATCTGCAGACCGTCGACGCGCGCCTGCCGAAGCTGGAGAAGGAGGCCCGGGCCGACAAGGCGAAGCAGCCGTTGCTGGCCGCGGTGAAGGCCGCGCGCGAGGTGCTTGACGCCGGTCGCACGCTGTCCTCGGAACCGAAGATCGATCGCGACGCCCTGCGGGAGCTTTTCCTGCTCACCGCCAAGCCCTTCCTCTACGTCTTCAACGTCGACGAGGACGTCTTCGCCGATCCCGGTCGGCGCAAGGAACTTGTCGGGTCCGTCGCGCCCGCGGACGCGATCGTGCTGTGCGCCAAGGTCGAGGCCGAACTGGCCGAGCTCGACGAGGCCGACGCCGCGGAGCTGCTGGCCTCGCTCGGCCAGGAGGAGAGCGGCCTCGCCCAGCTGGCCCGGATCGGTTTCCACACCCTCGGGCTCCAGACGTTCCTGACGGCCGGCCCGAAGGAGGCCCGGGCCTGGACCATCAGGGCCGGGGCGACCGCGCCGGAGGCCGCCGGGGCCATCCACACCGACTTCCAGTGTGGCTTCATCAAGGCCGAGATCGTCTCGTACGACGCCCTGATCGCGGCCGGTTCGATGGCCGCCGCCCGCGCGGCCGGCAAGGTGCGCATGGAGGGCAAGGACTACGTGATGGCCGACGGCGACGTCGTGGAGTTCCGCTTCAACGTCTGAGCAGCCTCCCGACCGCTATGGCCGGACCGCGAAGGAATGCGAGTCCGGAAGTAGCTTTGGGATCAACGGCCGCCTCTACAGCGAGGCTGTGGCCGCGGCCTGAAGATCTCCGGCGGCCGTGGTCACCGCGCTAAACGAGCTGCCGGGTGGCCGCGGCGACGACCGCCTCGACCGGTCCTCGCATCCCGCTCGCCCGCCAGGCGGTGGCGACGGTCAGGGCCACGGCCGCCTGGAGCAGGAAGGACGGCGTCGGGTCCGCGGGGAGGAAGGACGCGGACATCACGATCACGTGGGCGCAGTAGAGGGTCAGCGTCATCGATCCGACGGGCGATGAGCGGGACCAGCATCAGGGGCGGCAGCAGCCGGCTCAGGAGCAGGACGAACCCGAGCAGGGCGACCGCGGTCGCGCTGGTGTGCAGCAGATCGACGGGCGTGGACGAGTGCGGGGTGTCGACGGCCAGCCACCACCAGGTGTTCGTCGGGGTGCTGCCGTACAGCCCGGCGTCGAGGATGGAGCGCACCGGCAGCGGCCCGACTCCCGCGACCTCGACGGGATCGACGGATTCGAGTGCGGCCATGCCTGCGGCGTGCCGGAGCAGTGCCCAGGAGGCCAGCGACGCCGCCGCGGCGATCGTGCCACCCTCCGCGAGCAGGGCGGCGGCGACCCGCGTGGACCGTAGATCCAGCCGGCCGGCCGCGAGTCCCACACAGAGATACCCGAGCCAGGCGAGCGCCGGATAGAAGCCGGTGAAGCCCATCTCCAGGGTCAGGCTCACCGGGTGGGTGAACACCCGGCCAAAGGTTGGGTCGTCAAGGGTCGGGGACGGCAGATGGTCCCGGCTGAGGAGGCCTGCGGCCGGGACGACCGCGAACGCCAGCACCGTGACGACGACCAGCGCTCCGAGCGGAGCCCGCAGCAGCGGCACGGCCAGGATGAACATCAGCGCGTAGTAACAGAGGATCACCGCGATGCCGGAGTGGGTGTAGCCGAGGGCGAGGCCGATCGTCCCGATGCAGGCCGCTCGTGCCACAGTCGACGCGCGCGCCTGTGGCGCCGGCAGCCGGCCGGTCGACAACGCCAGCGCCACCCCGGCGAGTACCGCGAAGGCCGCCGAGGCCCGGCCGGAGGCGAGCAGATGCGCGGGGGTCGCCGCCCCGTCATCCTCGACCGCGGGATAGACGTGCGTCGCGACCATGCCGATCAGGGCGATGCCCCGCGCCGCGTCGACTCCGCGTACGCGGCCTCCCCCGGGGGCCTGCGGGTAACGGGGCTGAAGCATCGCGGGCACGCCCTTCACACTGGTCTCCGGGCGGGGGTGGGTTTCGTCCGGCCCGCCGGGAGTATCCCCGGGCCGATGCGGGCACCGCGACCGTGGCTCGGCAGTCAACGACTGATGAGTGGCAAGGAGAGGGGGATGGCGTGATCTGCCATCTGGCGGGCCGGTCCGAGTGGGCGGCCGGGGCTGGCGGGTACCGCCCGGCGAGCCTGGCATCCGAGGGGTTCATCCATTTCTCCGCCCCGGAGCAGGCCGTGGCCACCGCGAACCGGTACTACGCCGGGCATGCGGACCTGCTGCTGGTCGTCGTCGACCCGGAGCGGCTGAGCGCGGAGCTGCGCTGGGAGCCGCCGGCGGCCGGGGCGCCCGCCGGCCAGGCGCCCGCGGGGGGCACGCCCGCGCCAGGGGAGCTCTTCCCGCATCTCTATGGGATGATCGACACCGGCGCGGTGACGATCGTCGTACCGTTCCCGCCTGATCCGGATGGTGTCTTCAGGGTGCTGCCCAGCCTCTGGTGATCTCCAGATCTGTTCGGTACGAGACGTCTGTTCGGTACGAGAGCTCAGTACGAGACACCGGCCGAGTACAGGATCTGTGAGATCCTGCGGGCCAGGGCCACGTCCAGCTCGGTGACGCCGCCGACTGAGTGGGTCCAGACCGTGAAGGTCGTTGTTCCCGGGCCCCGCTCGACGACCGGATGATGGTTCATCGCGTCCGCTGCCTGCATGACCTCGGCCACGATCGCATCGGCCTCGTCCCCGTCCAGCATGATCTCCAACTGGATCCGGTCGGCGTCGCCGATCCAGCCGGGTAGTGCCGCCAACGCCTCGGCGACTTCGGTGGTGTCCAGCCTGCTCGGCATACCGATTCCCTCCGGCTGGTGATTCTCTGATTCTCTGGCTTGCGGTCCGACGTCCCGCTGCTGGGCGAGCCGTCCTGGTGGAGCCACCCGAAAGGCTCATCAGACACGATCCGCCGGGAACGGATCCACGGCTGGCCGGACTCTGGGAGAGTCCGGCACCATGAACGCGGATGTGGAGGGCTTGGATGCCCTCCCTTCTACCCATGGACGACGGCGTGGAACACCCGAGGACCGGGACGGCACCGACGTCCCGGTGGTTAGGGGACGTCTGGTCGTCGCCGTCGCGCTGCTCGACGACGATCGCCGGGTGCTGGCCGCCCGGCGCCGGGAACCGCATCCCTATGCCGGGATGTGGGAGTTTCCGGGCGGCAAGGTCGAGCCCGGCGAGCACGAGCTCGACGCGCTCGCCCGGGAGTGCCGGGAGGAGCTCGACGTCGAGATCGAGGTCGGTCCGCCGCTCGGCGAGGTCGGGCTGTCCAGCCCCGGGTGGGTGCTGCGGGTGTGGCTCGGCCGGGTGACGCGCCGGCAGCCCCAGCCCGTCGAGCATGACGAGCTGCGCTGGCTCGGCGTAGCCGAACTGGACGATGTCCGGTGGATGCCGGCCGACGGGCCCCTGGTGGCGGAGTTGCGCCGCGTGCTGTCGGCTCCCGGATCGCTTTTCTGAACGCCGGCTCTTCTGAACGCCGGCGACGGGAGGTCGCGGACCGGTGAAGCCCCGGACCGGTGAAGCCCGTTGTAGCCGTGGCATCCGTACCATGGGTGCATCCGTACCATGAGTGGCGGTGCGACCGTTGCCGGTGTACGCGTGACGGGCAGATCGTCGTGCCGCGGCGCCGACACCATGGCGGGCACCCGCCAGAACGTTCGCGTCACCGGTTCATGCGTTACCGTCGTTTCATGCGGTGACGTCGTCGTCGTTGTTGCGGGGTCGCGAACCCCATGTCCGCCCCGGAGCGCATCACCGTGTCTCTTCGTGCCGATCTTCGAAACGTGGCAATCATCGCCCATGTCGACCACGGCAAGACCACCCTCGTTGACGCCATGCTGCGCCAGTCCGGCGCGTTCGGCGAGCATGCCGAGCTCACCGACCGCGTGATGGACTCGATGGACCTGGAGCGTGAGAAGGGCATCACGATTCTCGCGAAGAACACCGCGGTCCGTTACGGCGACATCACGATCAACATCGTCGACACGCCCGGTCACGCCGACTTCGGCGGTGAGGTCGAGCGCGGCCTGTCGATGGTCGACGGCGTCCTGCTGCTCGTGGACGCGAGTGAGGGCCCACTGCCCCAGACGCGCTTCGTCCTGCGCAAGGCGCTCGCGGCGCGGCTGCCGGTGGTGCTCGTCATCAACAAGGTGGACCGGTCGGACGCCCGGATCGCCGAGGTGGTCGACGAGACCTACGAGCTCTTCCTCGACCTCGACGCCGACGAGGACCAGATCGACTTCCCGATCGTCTACTGCAACGCGAAGGCGGGCCGTGCCTCCACCACCCGCCCGGCCGACGGGGTGAGCCCGGACTCACCCGATCTCAAGCCGCTGTTCGACCTTCTGCTGGAGACCGTGCCGGCGCCGTCGTTCGATCCGGACGCGCCGCTGCAGGCCCTGGTCACCAACCTCGACGCGTCCCCGTACCTCGGCCGGCTCGCGCTGTGCCGGGTGCACAACGGCACGATCAAGCGTGGTCAGCCGGCGACGCTGTGCCGGGCCGACGGCAGCCAGCAGCGCGTCAAGATCAGCGAGATGCTGATGACGCAGGCGCTCGAGCGGGTGCCGGCGGAGTCGGCCGGGCCGGGCGACATCATCGCCATCGCTGGCATCCCCGACATCACGATCGGGGAGACCCTCGCCGACGCCGGTGATCCCCGGCCGCTGCCGGTCATCACCGTCGACGAACCGTCCATCAGCATGACGATTGGCATCAACACCTCCCCGCTCGCCGGCCGTTCCGGCAAGAAGCTGACGGCACGGCTGGTCAAGAACCGGCTGGACGCCGAGCTCATCGGCAACGTGTCGATCCGGGTACTGCCCACCGAGCGGCCGGACACCTGGGAGGTGCAGGGCCGCGGGGAGCTGCAGCTCGCCGTGCTCGTCGAGCTGATGCGGCGCGAGGACTTCGAGCTGACCGTCGGCAAGCCGCAGGTCGTCCCCCGCATTGTCGACGGCAAGATCCACGAGCCGGTGGAGCACCTCACCATCGACGCGCCCGAGGAGTTCCTCGGCACGCTGACCCAGCTGCTCGCGCTGCGCAAGGGCCGGGTCGAGCAGATGGTCAACCACGGCACCGGCTGGATCCGGCTGGAGTACCTGGTCCCGGCCCGCGGGCTGATCGGGTTCCGGACCGAGTTCCTCACCGAGACCCGCGGTACCGGGCTGCTGCACCACGTCTTCGACCGGTACGAGCCCTGGTTCGGGGAGCTGCGCACCCGGGCGACAGGCTCCATGGTCGCCGACCGCAGCGGGGTGGCGACCGCGTACGCCCTGTTCAACCTCCAGGAACGCGGCACGATGTTCGTCGGGCCGACGACCGAGGTCTACGAGGGCATGATCGTGGGTGAGAACTCCCGGGCGGACGACATGGACGTCAACCCGACCAAGGAAAAGAAGCTCACCAACATGCGTTCATCCACCGGCGACGAGCTGGTCCGGCTCACCCCGCACCGGGTACTCACCCTTGAGCAGGCGTTGGAATTCTGCCGCGAGGACGAGTGCGTGGAGGTCACCCCGGGCTTCGTGCGGCTGCGCAAGGTGGCGCTGACCGCCGCCGAACGCGAGAAGATCCGCTCCCGCCGCCGAGCCTGAGCCCGGTCCCCAGATTGCGGCAAAGTCGCCCGTAGGGTCGTCAATGTGACGACAGCTGCCCCATCATCACCCTCTACTGCGCCACTTCCCGCCCGGCGGGTGATGTTCGTGCACGCCCACCCCGATGACGAGGTGATCTCGACGGGGATCGCGCTTGCCTCGTACGCCGCCGCCCCCGACACCCACGTCACCCTCGTGACGTGCACATTGGGGGAGGAGGGAGAGGTACTGGTGCCCGAGCTGATCAATCTGCAGGCGGATCGGGGCGATCAGCTCGGCGGCTACCGGATCGGCGAGCTGGCCGGTGCCTGCGCCGCGCTCGGCATCACCGACCAGCGTTTTCTTGGCGGTCCCGGGCGTTGGCGGGACAGCGGGATGATCGGCACCCCTGCCAACGACCATCCCCGCTGTCTGTGGCGGGCGGACCTGGACGAGGCCGCGGCGGAGCTGGTGCGGATCGTGCGCGAGGTCCGGCCGCAGGTGCTCGTCAGCTACGACGCCCGCGGTGGTTACGGGCACCCCGATCACATCCGGGCCCACGAACTCACCCGGAGGGCCTTCACCGACGCCGCCGACCCGTCCTTCGCCCCGCAGGCCGGTCCGGCCTGGCAGGTCGCCAAGCGATACGAGACGGCGCTGGCGCGGTCGAGCGCCGTCGCGGGCTTCGAGTACTTCCGCGATTCCGCCGCTGAGAGCAGCCCGTTCGCGGGTCTGAAGTCCGTGGACGAGCTGGGGATGACGCTTGTCGACGATGCGGACATTACGACCGAGCTCTCCGCTCCCCACTTCTTCGAGGCGAAGATCGCCGCCATGCGGTCGCACCGGACACAGATGAGCGTCGACGGGTTCTTTTTCGCGCTCGCCGACGGCATCGGTCAGCGAGCCTGGAGTGTCGAGCACTTCGTGCTGGCCGAGGGCGCCCGGGGGCCGGGGGACGGTCCGGGCGCCCTCGGCCAGCACGAAGGGCTCGACTCTCC
>NZ_CDWRCK010000037.1:15186-23784 GCF_977927595.1 Frankia sp. CcWB3 | reverse complement strand
ATGATCTTCGCTTCCTCCTGGCCATCGATCCGCCAGCCGACAACGCCAATGTCGCGCTGCAACTGGAGGAGGTCACTGACTACCGCTGGGCCCCGTTGACCGAACTGCCCGACCGTCTGGGCGACCGTACCCGAGCTACCCTCTTCGCTCGACCCTGAATTGATCATCCGGGACCGACTTCTTAGGAACGCAGAGATCAAAATGGCGGCCACGACGTCCCCTGATGCAGAGGGCATGATCGCCATCGCTAATGTTCTCTACCCCGTCAAGCTACCGCGAGGACCCCGCTCATGCCGTTGCGGATTCTCCGATCACGCGGGGTCGCGGGCGCCAACCTGATCCAGGTTCTGATGGTCGCCACGATGTTCTCGTTCCAGATCCTCGTCGCCCTCTACCTGCAGAACGTACTCGGCTACATCGCTGCCAAGACCGGCCTCGCGATGCTCCCGGCGGCGGGCGTCATCGGCGCGGTGTCGCTGGGCGTGTCCGCCCGGCTGATCGCCCGCCTCGGGGAACACACCGTCCTGCTGGCGGGGCTGGTGCTTCTCGCCGGGGTTCTCGGGCTGCTCACCCGCGTACCCGTGCACGCGCACTACCTCACCGACCTGCTTCCGGTGATGCTGTTCACCGCGGGCTTCGGGCTCGCCCTGCCGGCGCTGACGACGCTCAGCATGTCCGGCGCCGGTGACGACGACGCCGGACTCGCCTCCGGCCTGTTCAACACCGCCCAGCAGATCGGCATGGCGATGGGCGTAGCGGTGCTGTCCGCCCTGGCCGCCGCCCGCACCGACGGACTGCTCGCCCGGGGCGAGAGCCGGGCCACGGCGTTGACCGGCGGATACCGTCTGGCCTTCACCGTCGGCCTCGGACTGCTCGCCACCGCCTTCGCCGTCGCGTTCGCCGTGCTGCGCCGGCCCGCCCGGTGAGGTGAACTGCCGCGCACACGAGCCGCTGAGCATCACCGAGCGCACGACCGGCCGGCCGCCCGCACCTGTCCACCGTCGCCTACCAGTGGAGTCCCGAGAAGCGGGTACCGCGGATCTCCGCCACGGCCGACCGCCTCAAGGTGCGTCACCCTCGACGTGACCCGCACCGCCCTGCCCGTCACGCACCGCCCTGCCCGTCACGCATGGACGAAACGGCCTTCCTGCCCGCTCGGCAACCACAGCACCGAGTAACGGTAATCGAACATAGGTTCGACATCCGAGGTGGGGTGATCTACGCTTGATCCATGACCGCCGCCGATCCGGCCGCCGATCCGGCCGCCGGGCAGCATCGGGTGCTGTCCGGGTTGGTGGGGGTGGCCGGTCAGGTGGGTGGCCTGGTGGAGGCGCCGGTGTGGTCGTTGTCGGACGCCGAATTGTACGGCGCCCTGGACGACTGTTCGGTGGAGCTGGCCCGCCTGGCCGCGGTGCGGCTCGCGCTGGTGCGGGAGGCTCATAGGCGGAACCTGTCCGCGCAGGAGGGCGCGGCCGGTACGGCGGCGTTGCTGCGGGAACGGCTGCGGATGCGTCCCGTCGACGCCCGGCGTCTGCTTGATCTCGCGATTGCCGTGGATGGCCCGCTGGCCGCGACCGGCGCCGCCCTGACCGCCGGTGTGATCACTGTAGAGCAAGCGTGGGAGATCCACCTGGCGCTGCGTTCCCTGCCGCGCGGCCTTGGCGCCGAGGTGTATACCGCCGCGGAGGCTTCGCTGCTGGAGCTGGCCGGGATGTTCGACCCCGCGGAGCTAGCCCGTCTCGGCCGGCACCTGCGCGAACAGCTCACCCAGATCGATACCAGCCCCGGCGGCGACGGGCCCACCGACAACGGTCACCACAACGACCCGGACAGCCAGGACGGTGCGGGCGGCACGGACAGTCGGAGCGGCACGGACAACCGGGACGGTGTGCCGGGTCCCGGTGGTGATCCTGCGGACCGGCGGGGTCTGTGGTTGACCGACCTCCCGGGCGGGATCACGCGGATCAGCGGCACCCTTGATGCCGAGGCCGCCGCCCTGCTGCGTTCGGCGTTGGATCCGCTGGCCGGACCCCGCCCCGGCGATGACGGCGCCGCCGATCCGCGTTCCCCGGCGCGGCGGCGTGCCGACGCCTTCGTCGAGCTGTTCCACCGCGTGCTCGGTGCCGGCGTTCTGCCCGTGACCGGTGGGGTGCGCCCGCATCTGACGGTGACCGTGCCGTGGGCGGCGCTGCTCGGCCACGGCGGGCCTCCGGCCTCGACCGGCTGGGGTCAGCCGCTGCCGGCCGGTGTGCTGCGCCGCCTGGCCTGCGACGCCTCGGTCGGCCGGGTGCTGTTCGATGCGGCCAGCGTTCCGTTGGATGTCGGTCGTGCCTACCGGACCGCACCGGCGGATCTGCGTCGCGCCGTCATCGCCCGCGATGTCTGCTGCGCGTATCCGGGGTGTGATCGTCCGTCGTCGTGGTGTGAAATTCACCATGTTCGTCATTGGATAGACGGCGGAGAAACCTCGCTCGACAATCTGGTATTGCTGTGCGGATATCATCACCGGTTCGTGCACCACCAGGGTTGGACCGTCCGGCTCGGCCCCGACCGCCGGCCCGAGTTCCTTCCCCCACCCTGGATCGACCCCGCACGAAAACCCCGCCGCAACCCCTATTCACGACATACCGCCGACCTCCTACACACCGCGCCCGGCGGATAGCCATCGCTTCGCACCGGATTCAGGCGAGCAGCGAGGCGAAACCAGTGGCTCAGCCGACCGCAGCCGGCCACGGCCCAGATCATCAGTCCGCCGCCGAGACCACTACCAATCGTGTCGTCGCCCCTCCGCCACCCGCGCCCAGTCCCTGACGACCCACGAACCTCCCAAGGCCCACACTGCTTGGTAGGCACCCCGCCGGTAGGCACACCGCCGGTAGGCACACCTTCCTGGAGAGCCGATGACGCCCGACATCGCCGTGGCCCGCGAGCTACTCGCCGCCCAGCCCTTCAGTCGGCTGCTCGGCGCCCGACTCAGCCGCTTCGAGGCAGGGGTGGCCGAGCTGACCATCCCACTCGGAGATCATCTGCGCCAGCAGCACGGCGGGGCGCTGAGCTACGCCGCCGACACGGCCCTCACCTTCGCCGCCGGCAGCATCGCGGGGGACGCCGTCCTGACCTCCGAGATGAAGATCAATTATATCCGGGGGGCGCGGGGCGACGAGCTCATCACCCGCGCCGAGGTCGTCCATGCCGGTTCCACCCTGGTCACCGTGCGCTGCGAGGTCTTCGACCGCGGCGGGTACGGGGACGGGGAACGGCTCTGCGCCGTCGCGCTCGGCACCGTCGCGCGCCGCTGACCACCGGCACGCCCCTCGTGACGACCAGGCTTCCGTAGGCTCGAAGGAGTGTACGGCCGAGCCCCCGGAGGTGCACATGGCCAGCAGCGTGAAGACGGCGGACCGGCCGATGCGCTCGCACGCGCGCCGCAACCGCGAGCGGATCCTCGAGGTGGCCCGGGACGCCTTCGCCGGCAGCGACAGGGACATCTCCCTCAACGAGGTCACCAGGCAGGCGGGGGTCGGGATCGGCACGCTCTTCCGGCACTTCCCCAACCGGGACGCGCTGCTCGAGGCGCTGCTGCAGGACCGGGCCGCCGCGCTACTCGACGAGGTGGACCGGCTGCTGGACGCCCCGGACGCGGGCGCGGCACTGTTCGGCTGGCTTGACAAACTGATCGCACACATCGCGACCTACCGGGGGGTGGCCGCCAGGCTGCTCACCATGGTGCGCGACGAGGAGACGGAGCTGCACGCGTCCTGCCACTCCCTCGAGCAGGCGACGCTGGCACTCCTCGTCCGGGCCCAGCGGGCCGGCGACGTCCGGTCGGACGTGCGGATCGAGGAGGTGATCTCTCTCGTGACCGCTATCGGCTGGATCCGGGAACAGGCGCCGGAGCGGGCGGGCCACGCCCGGCCCCTACTCTCGATCATGACCGATGGCCTGCGGGTTCAGTCCGGGCCGACGACCGGTGATACCCCGAGGTCTTACAAAACGGAGCACCACACCGGTACGGTGTCATAGACGACGGATCATGACGGATCACCCGGGGGGAGGCGGTGCCATGGGCGGCGGCGTTCCCGCGCGCCACCGACGCCCGGCCGTTCCCGACGAGGCCGCGGATAGCACCGCGATGCGGGACGCTGAACCTGCCCGGCTGATTCCCGGCACGCACCACCTGGCACGGGCCTGACCGGCTATCTTGCCCCGCCTCGAAGGCGTCCGGCTGGCCGACATCCCGGCCGGTTACGTACCGGTTACGTATTAGGAGAACCGGTTACGCACCACAAGCGTATGCACCAGAAGGGAAGGACCTGGCGAGCGACGACACGGCGCCGGACGGCTCGGCGAGGAAGGGTCGGCTGCGGCTCGGGGCGTTACTGCACGGCGTCGGCGGCACCGTCGCCGGCTGGCGCCACCCCGACGTGCCGGCGGACGGGGCCATCGACTTCGACCTCTACCGGCGATGGATCCGCACCGCCGAGAACGGCCGCTTCGACCTCGTCTTCATCACCGACACCCTCTACGTCACCGCGGAGTCCACCCCGCAGTACCTGGCGCAGTTCGAACCGGTCGCACTGCTCGGCGCGCTCGCCGCGGCGAGCAGCCACATCGGCCTGGTCGGCACGATCTCCACCTCCTACAGCGAGCCGTTCGTCATCGCCCGCCAACTCGCCACCGTCGACCACATCAGCGCCGGCCGGGCCGGGATCAACATCGTGACCTCCGCGCCGGCGGGAACCGCGCTGAACTTCAGCCGCTCCGAGAAGGAGCACCCCGAACACGACACGCGCTACCGGATCGCGGCCGAGTACCTCGACGTTCTGCGTGGCCTGTGGGACTCCTGGGAGGACGGCGCCCTGCTCCGAGACAAGGAGTCGGGGTGTTCTTCGACCGTGCGCGGCTGCACACCCTCGACCGCCGCGGGGAGTACTTCTCCGTGCGGGGACCGCTGAACATCGAACGGCCGCCGCAGGGCTACCCGATGATCTTTCAGGCCGGCCGGCCGGCGGGTGTGCCCCTGCTGTTCATCGCGGTCACCGTGTTCGTCGCCCCGACCGAAGCGGCGGCCGAACGCCTTTACCAGGAGGTGGCCGGCCTGGTCAACACCGACGAGGCGCTGCGCTATCTCTCCCTCATCTTCGGTCAGCACGACTTCGGCGGCTACGACCTGGACGCCCCCTTCCCCGAGCTGGGTGAGATCGGCAACGACGGCTTCCAGGACAGCACCCGTCGGATCAAGCAGATGGCCCGGGAACCGGGGCTGACCTTGCGCCAGGTCGCGCTGGAGGCGGTGACCCCCCGCGGGGAGTTCATCGGGACGCCCGAGCAGATCGCCGACCGCATGCAGGAATGGTTCACATCCGGAGCCACGGACGGTTTCATGCTTCTGGAGGCGATGCCACGCGGTCTGGAGGCCTTCGTCGAGCTGGTGGTCCCGATCCTGCAGGAACGCGGGCTGACCCAGCGCGAGTACACCGGCGGAACCTTCCGTGAGTCCCTCGGTCTGCCGATCCCCCCCAACCGTTTCACGAAGCAGGACGTCGCAGCCGACCCCACCGGCCCAGACAGCCCAGATAACCCAGATAGCCCCGCCGGTTAGTCGACAGGGAGAGGACCGGGCGGCGGGTGGCTCGCCGCGAGCAGCGGACGCGAGCGGGCGGGTCGCGCGTGCCGGCGGGTCGCGAAGGCCCGCAGGAAGGTCCGCACGCCCATGCGTACGGCGTCGTCGAGGTCGACCGGGCGGATGGGCCGGGTGCCCAGCGCCGACAACGCCGGGAGGTCTCCGGCAACGAGCGACATGAACTGGCTCGCGGCGCTCTCGGGATCATCGACGTCGAGATGCCCGCGGTTCGCCAGCCGCGCGAGCCGTCCGGCCAAGGCGTTCACGACCGGCTGCCCCCGAGCGACACCACCTCGTCGTACAGGTCGGGCATGTGGGGGCCTCGGCGTACAGCAACCGCTGCAACGCCCAGCCCTCATCGCTGAGCTGGCATTCCAGGATCAACAGCCAGCACTGGAGCAGAACACCCTGGGAGTGCTCGGCCTCGTCCTCGCGGCGATCGTCGGCGCCGAGTTCATGCTTCAGCTCGACGGCACGATCGTCACCGTCGCGCTACTCGATCTTCAGACGGATCTGGGCCTGTCCGCCGGCTCGGCGACATACTCGGCCACCGCACCACCTTCATCGCGGGCACCAGCCTGCTCGCCGCCGCGTCCCTGCTCGCGGGACTCGCACCGGGCGTGGGCCTGCTGCTCACCGGCCGTGTCCTGCAGGGCGGCGGGGCGGCGCTGGCCGGCCCCGCGGGGCTCGCGCTGCTCGCGACGACCTTCAGCGGGGTGCGCCAGCAACGGGCGTTCGCCGTCTACTCGACGGTGACGGGGCTCGCGGCGTCCGCCGGCATGGTGCTCGGGGGGATCCTCACCGACCTCACGAACTGGCGGGGGACGCTGCTGATCAACGCTCCGATCGGCCTCGCCGTCGCGGTGCTCGCCGCCCGGGTGGTGCCCCCGCTCCTCGGGCGGCCAATCGGCCGGCCCTGGACCTCGCGGGGGCGGTCCTGTCGGTGCTCGGCATGACGGCCCTGGTGTTCGGCTTCGTGCGGGCCGCCGACTCGGGAGCCGTCGCGGGTCTGGCGGGCGGTGTGGTGGTCCTGGCGGGCTTCACGCTGCGGGAGTCGCCGGCGGCATCGCCCCTGCTCCCCCTGCGGGTGCTCACCCACCGGGCCGGGCGGGCGCGTTCGTCGACCTGCTGCTGATGGCGTTCGTGCTGACGAGCTTCCTGTTCTTCCTGACCCAGTTCCTCCAGCGGGTCCTCGACCTGGAGCCGCTCGTCACGGGGCTCGCGTTCCTGCCGTTCGGCGTGTCCCTGCTGCTGACCGCCCGATCCGTGCCCAGGATCCTCGCCCACCTGAACCCGCGGGCGCTGGCCCTCATCGGCTTCACCGTGATCATCCTGGCGATGCTCTGGCTCAGCCTGCTCGACGCCGGCAGCCGCTACGCCGTCGACGTCCTCGCCCCGATCATCCTGCTGGGCACGGGCGCCGGGGCGGCCGTGGTGCCGCTCAACCTCATCGTCCTGTCGCAGACCGCTCCCGAGGATGTCGGTGTCACCTCCGCCGTGCTCCAGTCCGCGTTGTCGGTCGGCGGGTCCCTCGGCCTCGCCGTCCTGCTGACCCTGTTCACCGGCGCGGACGGCGTCGCCACGGGCGCCGCGCGCGCCTTCCTGGGCGGCGCGGTCATCGCCGCGGTCGCCGTCCTGATCGGCCTCGCGGTCTGGTACCTGCCCGGACGCCGATCCGCCGACCCGGCCAGCTGAATCAGCGCGGCCCGGACCTCGTGGGTTTCGCCCTTCTCCGCGGTCCGGACTGTCGGTCCGGGCTGTCGGTCCGGACTGTCGCCTCGATGCCGCCGTTCGGTTTCTCCGGCGGCACGGACGGACAGACGGACAGACGGACACGGACGGACAGATGGGTAAGAGCGGCCCGTGCGGGAACTGGTACTCCGAAGGATGCGTATCCGCAGACCCCGATGAAGGGAGCCGATCAAATGACCACGACAGCCGAGACCGGGAACGTCACCGGCACGAAGGACGCCCAGTACGACCTGCTGTGGTTCACGGAGAGGTGCCTGAGCAACGCGCTGCGGCTGGAGACCTACATCGGCGACGCCGAGCGCGACGGCGACCAAGAACTGGCGAACCTGTTCCGCCGGGCGCAAAACGAGAGCCGCAAGGGCGCCGAGGAGGGCAAGCAGCTGCTACGCAACCGGCTCTGACCCGACCCCTCCCCACCTCCTCCGGTGACTTGCCCCGGTGACCTGCCTCCTCCGGTCCGATCAGCGCCTGGATGCTCCCCTTGCCCACCGGGCGCCCGGTACCCCGGGACGGCAGGTGACCGACCGCGGAGACGACCGACCGGTGTACGGTCCGCAGTGTCTTGCCGGTCGGTCGCCACGATCGCCGAGTGCGGTCTCGTCGGGTTTCCCGCACGGGTGCCATGGGCATCATCCCCGGTCAACCCCAACCGAAACCCACGAGGGAACTACGTACTGTAAGTAGATCGGGTGACGGGCGGATCAGGGTGACGGGCGGATCGGTCCGTGTGAGCGGAGCGCGCGAGGTGGCGCCAGACCATGTCGGGGTCGGCCACGAGGAGGTCGGCCACGACGACGTGGCCGTTGCGCAGCGGCTGGCGGTGCCGGACCGGCACCGCCAGCCATCGGGCGAGCGTGAGCAGGTCGTCGTCGCGGCGGACGGTGAAGCCGTGGGCGGCAAGCATCCGACGCATCGCGGCGGGGGTCCATGCCGAGCGGTTGGGTTCGCGGGCCAGGGGATCGGGGCGCCGTGACACGATGGTTAGCACCCGTGCCGCCAGCCGGCCGAGAAGCGCCGAGAGCGTCGGCGTGTGGTAGTGAACGATCAGGCGGCTTCCCGGGGTCGAGCGCCCCGCGACGACCCGGGTCGTGGCGGCGACTTGGCCCCGGGTGAGGTAGGGCACGACACCCTCCCAGATCCAGACCGTCGGCACCGTCGGCCGATGCCCTACCGACGTCAGGGCCGCATCGAGGTCGTCGCGGCTGAAGTCCACCGGCACAAAG
>NZ_CDWRCK010000037.1:13456-14813 GCF_977927595.1 Frankia sp. CcWB3 | reverse complement strand
GGCGGCCCCCTCCCCGGGCCGATCCGCGTCTCCGAGCCGGTCGAGCTTGTCCCGCTGGGACGCCGGATGATCGACCTCGAATACGGCGACGGCGGCGAGCTCCGGCATCCGCCAGGGCCGCCCGTCCAGGCCCGCGCCGAGAACCACCAGTTGCTCCGCCCGCCGCACCCCCCGATCGCCGACGGCCTCACCGTCGGCCCCGCCGACGGCCTCCCGGAGGGCCTCGTCGATGGCGACGGTACGCGGCACCATCACCTCACCGCAGGCCCGCACCATCTCGAACTCGAGCCGCGCCCCCACCCCCGCGGCGGGACACCGCCGCGCACCCACTCGACAACGCCCCGTTCGTCGGCGCGCAGGAACATCATTGCTGTCGGATCGTCGAACCGGTCGATGGCGATGCGCCCGTGCGCAACGGCCCGCCCCTGGCACACCAGCACCGCGGTCCGGCTCGCGCCCCCGTGACCGCCCATGAGCCGATGTGCCTGCACTCTTCCACGATTGCATGCCACTACCGCGGGGGCACCCACAGGCAAGAAGATGATCATCGGCCTGTCGTGCTCGCCATCGGCGGCCATGGCCGGGTGAGCGTGCTGGAAGCCGTGCACATCCACCTCGGCCTCAAGGCCCAGTCCCGCGCACCGCACGACGGCAGGCCGTTCACCGAAAGTGTCGATGGTTGCAGTGAAGCAGGCGGCATCGTGAATCGCGTGCACGACAACGCTGCCTCCGTACCCACTACAGTGGGCCGTCCGTTGCCGATCCACCCTGGTCACAGGGGGCGCGCCAGCATGCCCACCGAAGAGACCCACACCAGGTCCGGATGGCAGGATCACTCCAGGAGACCGTCGGCTTTCTCCCACCGTTACGTTCGTCGTTCCCGTCCCGCGCACCGTCTCCCCGGAAAGGGGCCAACACCCTGATGGCCGAGCAGTCCCCCCGTCGCAGCATCGAGTCCTGGGCGCACGAGCTGCCTGTGAGCTTCGTGGAATGCCGCACCATGGGACATCGCTGGCAGCCCCACAGCGCCACCTGGGACCGTGAGGCCCGCGCCTACCACGTCATCCACGCCTGCGACCGCTGCCACACCCAGCGCAAAGCCTGGTGGACCCGCAACGGCGAGGTCACCGCCGCCGGCTACACCTACCCCGAGGGCTATCTCACCCGTGACGTCGGCTATATCGGAGCCGACGGCCGCGGCGTCCTGCGCACCGAGTACCTCACCCGCATGTTCAACACGACCACTCGGCGTGCCAGCGCGAACGGCCGCTGGGACGCGGCGCCGGAGTCCTGAACGAGACCCGAACGAAACCCGGTCGACGACCCCGAAAGCTGCGGCAACCCCGAAAGCTGCGGC
>NZ_CDWRCK010000037.1:12518-13400 GCF_977927595.1 Frankia sp. CcWB3 | reverse complement strand
GACCCCGAAAGCTGCGGCAAACTCGTCCGGGCCTGCCGACGAGAGCATGACCGTTCCTCCTGCCGCGCGGACCCGGGCGGTGGCACCCGGTGGCCTCCGCCGGGCCCGCCGTGGCGGCGGCCGGCGGGGCGTGCTCCGCCTAGTTACCGTCGGAGACGGTGGGCAGGCATCCGACATGACGCATACCCCGAAAACCGGTGTGCTGGCCCGCCTGACCAACACGGCGCGCCAGGAACAGAGCGAGTACGCGGGCGACGAGCCCCGCCCGCTGCGCGGCTATCTCGCCACCCTGTCGGCGTATAGCGGGTTGTGCGCGGCTCTCGGGCTGATCGGCCGGGTGTCCGGTGCGGTCCTGCCCGAGCGGTTCGCGGTCCCCGACCTGATTCTCGTCACGATCGCCACGCACAAGCTGAGCCGCATTCTCGCCAAGGACCCGGTGACAAGCCCGCTGCGCGCCCCCTTCACCCGCTTCCGCGGCACCGCGGGACCGGCGGAACTCGCCGAGGAGGTCCGCGAGCACCCCCCGGCCCGGCACAGCGTGGGTGAGCTACTCACCTGCCCGTTCTGCACCGCGCAGTGGGTGGCCACCGGCTTCGTCTTCGGCCTGGTCGTCGTGCCTCGGCCGACGCGGCTCGCCGCATCCGTCTTCACGGTGGTCACCGGCTCCGACCTACTTCAGCTTGTCTACGCGAACGCGCAACAACAGGCCACCAGGGGCTGACCATTCTCTCCCGGGTGATGGGTTGTTGCACCCAGATCGCGGGAAATGGTGGCGCGGTGATGATGTGTGACGTGTGTACGCGCATGCGCACGCGCGTACACCTGCGCGTGCATACTCCAGAAGAATCGGGTCCGGTCCCATCGTAAGGAGTCGAAATGAAA
>NZ_CDWRCK010000037.1:7844-12096 GCF_977927595.1 Frankia sp. CcWB3 | reverse complement strand
CGTCCCCTAAGAGCCGGATGCACGTGCAGACGTTTGAACCCCGCGGTGCCCGGCGAGAGGCCAAGGGCCATGGCGGGCAACCTGCGCGAACTCCCTCGCTGGACCGCCGACCGCGAAGGCCTGGAACGGGTCCGAAGAACTCAAATCATCAAAGCATCGCCGAACGGTGGTCCGTGTGTCATATCTCAGCCTGCGTTCGTGTTGAAATAGGCACGGAAGAGGGGCCCGAGGCGCCAAGATGCTCATCTGGAGCGCCGTGGCGAGAGTATGGACAGAAACTTACCGAATGTCACCGTAAGACGTAGGAGCGGCACCGATAGTGATATCAACGGTTTTCACCGGTCGACCTTCGTCCGCCATGGCCGCCGTGGGCGGCTCCGGACGAGCTACGTGAAGAGGGGTGCGTGAAGAGGGGTGCATGATGGAGTCCTCGACTGACCAGTCGAGCTGGTCGGACGTGTGGTCGCACATTCCGGCCGCGAATCCGCAGCGATCCGGCCCGCTCTGGGCGTTGGCGGTCCTCATCGGGCCGGATCGGGCGGTGGAAGGTGTCGTCGGGTTCTTCGTGACACCGGCCGAGGCGAACCGGCACGCCCGGGCGGGGGGCTACGAGAACTGGCTAGTGATTCCGGCGCTGGACCTGCACGGGGTGGGTGGGCCGGTGACGGTCCTGTGACCGGCGGACCGCCCGATCGCGACGTCGGTCCGAGCCCCCGCGGAAGCCCTTCCTCGGGAGGGGGCACACTGGTATCCCGACGTACCACTCCCCCACTCCCCCGCATGCAGCACCCACGACACCCACGACAGATCGACCACAGACCCATTCCGACCATGGGCTCTCCCCGGACTCCTCCTCCCCCGGGTGCCCCGCGATCGCCGGGCGCCCCACGATCGAAGGTGTAATCGAAGGTGCAGCTGACGGCCGGCCCCCTCTACGCGCTCTACACCCGTCGCCTGCGTCGGCAGGTCATGGCGGGTCCACTGCCTGCGCACGTCGGGCTGGTCATGGACGGCAACCGCCGCTGGGCCCGCGAGACGGGCATGGCGAATCCGAGCCTCGGCCACAAGTACGGCGCCGAGCACGCCGAGGACGTCCTGTCCTGGTGCGAGCTTGTCGGGATCAAACACGTCACCGTGTTCGTCTGCTCGACGGAGAACCTGCAGCAGCGTGGGGACGCCGAGGTCGCCTTCCTCATGCAGGTGATCGAGCAGGTGGTGGCCGACCGGCTCGGGCGGCCAGACGCCCGCTGGCAGGTCCATCTCGCGGGCATGCTGGACACGCTGCCGGACAGCACGGCCCGTGTCCTCAAGGATGCCGTGGAGACGACCCGCAGAGTCACGACCGGCGCTCACGTCACCCTCGCCGTCGGGTACGGAGGTCGCCAGGAGGTCATCGAGGCCCTGCGCGAACTGCTGTACGAGCGGGCCGAGGCGGAGGACTCGCTGGCCGACGTCGCGTCGACGCTGACCGTGGACGACATCGCCCAGCACCTCTACACTGCCGGCCAGCCCGACCCCGATCTGGTGATCCGCACCAGCGGGGAACAGCGGCTGTCCAACTTCCTGCTCTGGCAGAGCGCCTACTCGGAGCTGTATTTCTGCGAGGCGTACTGGCCGGCATTCCGTGAGATCGATTTCCTGCGCGCCCTGCGCAGCTTCGCCGCCAGGGAGCGACGCCACGGTGCCTGATCCGCGCCTGGCCCGCCCCTGAACCGCCCTTGAACCACTCCTGAGCCGCCCTTGGACGGCGGGCTGCGTGCGCCTGGTTTTTCCGCTTCCCGCTGCCCGATCATTTCTTTCTTTATCTGGCTATTTCCCCCTTCCCGCCTTTTTCCTTTCCTTCTTTCCTTCCCCCTTTCCTCCCTTGAGCGGGGCTGGTATCCCCCGGACAGGAAGATCGTTCAGACAGTCAACGCCGGTCATGGGCCACCTATGGGCTTCAGGGATGTGTAGAGCGCCCGCCGCACCGTCGTCGTCCGACGGCTGGCCACCCGCCCGGTCGGCCGCATCCTGCCCGCGGAAACGCCCAGTTGGTGCCATTACCGCAAGTAAGGAGTCGAAATGAAATAACTTGCGCGTTTCGAACCCTCCGCAAGCCTGTGACCTGCGATGATGCTCTCGATCACGTATTTGTTACTTCATTACGTCCCCTAAGTGCTTATTGCGCCATCAGCGAACTACCGTCGAGTCTCCGTCGCGCTGGTGCAAGCCTGTCGCCTGTCGGGACCTGATGTCAGACATAAACGGAGCATCAATGGCATCCGCCACCAGCGTCCACAAGGGTTGGAAGATCTTCTTCACCAGAGAGGAGACCGAGATGGTCGCTAACGGCGTCGACATAGCCGCGATAGTTTCGGCCGTCATACCCGAGCCGGCCACCGCCACGGTGGCGTCGGTGGCCCCGCGAATCCTCGCTTTTTACGCGAATCGCGCTCTCAAAATCAACAAGAGGCTCGGCCTCGAGGTCAACATGCCCAGCCCCAATTTCCCCGTCCGCACCGAAACCATCGGGCCCCCGGTGTGGCCTTTCCGAATCTAGCCATGATCAAAAATGGCGGCCGGAACGTCGTCAACACCGTTGATTATCTTGTCTGCACTCCCCGGAGGCACCGAGATACCTGACCGCCGCTGACGATGAACAGCGCCGACGACGAACGCTGAAGCCGACGAGCCGGGAGGTCCCTCCGTCCCACCCACGAGTGCCGCCCGCCGACGTCCGATTTCGCTGGCCGGTTGACCGGCCATCGCCGGCGATGGGACCGGCGATGGCCTGGGACCATGGATCGTCCTGGTCCGTCAGCTCGCTGTTACTGCTGCACCTGTTGCCGGAACCAGCGGACGACCGCGGCCGTACCGGCCTTGTTGGAGTCGAGATGACCGACGTTGGGTCCCAGGTTGATGATCGGGGCGTCGGCGCCACTTGCCAGGAACGCGGCCCGGCAGTGCTCGCTGTTGGCCCGCGGAACCTGATGGTCGGCGCCGCCGACGTAGAGCCGGACCGGCACCCTCGGGTTCCAGTTCGAACAGGTCTTGTCCGCCGCCCACAGCGCCACGGCCAGCCGGCCCTGGGGGTTGCGGAGCAGGTCGAAGCCGTGTGGGGTGAGCAGCTTGTCGGTGGTCGCCGGCAGGCCGGCGAGGATCTGCTCCCCGGTGTGCTTGCCGTCGAAGAGCGTCGCGACCTTCGGGTCCTGGAACACCTCCGCCGGCGAGCGGTACAGGTGGTGCAGGCGGTTCCAGGAGACGAGGAAGAAGGCGGTGTAGCCGACGCCGAAGGGCCATGCGACCTGCCCGTTCAGCCACGCCGGCAGCTCCACGGAGCGCAGGTCATAGGCTCCGCTGACGGGCGCGAGGGCACCGAGCCGGAACGACGGGTCGGCGCCGGCCCGCAGCGCCTTCCCCAGTCCCGTCGCCGCCGAAGCGCCCTGGGAGAACCCGGTGACCAGCACATCCCGTTTGAACTTCCGGCCTTCACGCTCGGCGACAGTGCGCGCCGCGCGGAGCAGGTCCAGCGACGCGCTGGTCTCCGAGGGGACGTCCAACCACGGATGGTCACCCGGCCCGACGCCGTAGCCCAGGTAGTCGGGGGCGACCGCCGCGAACCCGGCGGCGGCGTAGGTGAGGGCCGGGGCCTGCCCCCAGGAGTTGGCCTCCAGATCGGTCGCGGTCGACGGGGCGTCCGTGCGGTTGATCTCGGTGCCGTGGGCGTAGGAGACAACCCGTAGCCAGCGGTCCTCGGTGCGCGGCAGCGCCACCAGGCCGCTGGCGGTCGTCCGACGTCCACGGGGGTCGATCGTGTAGTACACGACCCGGTAGGTCCGCACCCCCGACCGGATCACCTCCGGATCGGCGTCGAACCCGGTACCGGCCAGGACCGCCCGCACATACTCCGCCGACAGGACCCGTAGCCGTTTGACGGAGACCACATCCCCGCGGTAAGAGGATGTGTGGCGCCAAGCCATGGTCGGCCCGGTGGCCGCGGCGGGGTCGATGAGGGCGGTGGTCGTCGCGGTGGCCGTCACCGCGGTCGTCGCGGCGAGGACGAGCCCCATGACGGTCCGGCGCCGCCGGGAACGTCGTCCCCTCCTCACGATGTCCTGCCGCCCGTGACGTACCAGCCGCACGTGACGTCTCTGCGGCGCGTGGCCTCCTTCCGGGACATGACCCGTTTCCTGCTCGTGACCCATTTCCCGCATGTGACTTCCTTCCCGCACGTGACCAATTTCCTGCTCGTGACCAATTTCCCGCATGTGAC
>NZ_CDWRCK010000037.1:6923-7444 GCF_977927595.1 Frankia sp. CcWB3 | reverse complement strand
GCCCCAGTGGCACATGACTTCTTTCCTGCACGTGGCCTCTTTCCTGCATGTGACTTCCTTCCCGCGTGTGCATTGCGATGCCGGTGACGCTAGAAGTGGGCCTGTCGCCACGCCGGTGATCCTAAAAGTGGGCCTGTCCAGGATGAATGCGGTCAGCAGGTCGACCCGGGCGGGGAAAACCACCGCACACGGGCTTCGAACGGCCTACCGGCTTCCGCCGGTGATGATGGCAACCGTGCCGGGGAGATCGAACAGCCGCTCAGGTGTCTTCATCGCGCCCTCTGCCCGCCCATCGGATGACCGCCACCTGCTGGCTGCCATCACGCCCTGCCTGGAGGATCAATGTAGGTGGCCTGGTCAGATATCCATCGCTTGATGGGCAGAACCGTCGGCACCGGGAGCACGCTCCCGACACCGACAGTCGTAGTGTGATCACACCAAAAAGACGGATGCACCGGCGAAGGTGATTGCCGGCACGGGCCGCCGGCCCTGAGGGGACGTAATGAAGTAACAAATACGTG
>NZ_CDWRCK010000037.1:0-6625 GCF_977927595.1 Frankia sp. CcWB3 | reverse complement strand
AGTTATTTCATTTCGACTCCTGAACGCGTGCGTCGCCCGCGAAGGACCGGTTATAGGCAGTCGATCCCCGGAAAGGGTCGCCATGGCGACACCCGCGCCCACCGCCGAGGGATGCCGGGAGAAATCGCTCCGGTGGCTGCTAGCATGCTCCACATTGGCTTCGGGAAAATCACGGCGTCTATGCCCCTTGGGGGAAATCAACGGTGCCGGCGATGAGATCGGTCACGATTGCCCCCGATCCGACCTCCGCCGGCTCCCCCGGGATGTTGGACACCGCCCCAAAAACCGCGGAGTAAACGCAGCAGAACGAGCTGATCGGGCCGGCCGCCCGGCTGGCGATCTGGGTGTTTGAACGCGCTGCGCAGCCTGTTGGCCGTACTTTTCATCGCGACGGTCATGTGCTTCTACTCCCTTGCCCCGGTGGCCCCGGTGGCCCCGGACCGCGCGGCCGAATACCTCGCGGCAAGCCTGCGGTTCGGCGTCTTCTACGCCTCGATCGCCGTCTTCGCGGCATTCTTCTTCGATCGCCGCCACCTCGAACACGTCTTCTGGCGGATGTCACTGGGCTGCGTGTGGATCGCCCTGGCCGGCTATGCCGTCGCCGCCGTCCTACCGGCGCCGGTGTGGGTAGACTCCGGCGCCGGCGGCACGCCCCGGCTGCGCCGGCTGCTGGCCGAGCCCTCGTCCTGGGCCCCGGTCATCTCCGTGCTGATCCTGCTGGCGGTCCGGCGCAGGTCGTGGCGAAACCTGGCACTCGTCGTCCTCGCCGGTCTGCTGACCAAATCACCCACGGTCCTGCTCACCGCCTCTATCAGCCTGGCCTTCTGTTATCTCAACGGGGTTCGAGCGGTGGCTGCCCGGGGCCGCCGGACGATCGTCCTCGCCGCCGGCCGGCTACCTGACCAGCAACAACGGCCTGACGGTCGCGTTCGGCCGGCTCGTCGCCGGACTCGGCGCGCTGGGCAATGACACGGCACCCGCCACCGCCAACGGCCGTTACACGAGCGCGCGGATCGTCATGGCCGAGGCCCGGCAGAACGGTCATCCGAACATCGGCTACGGCCCGAACTCGAACTCCGTCTATCTCGCCAAGAAATACGGTGACGGCCGGAACTACGCGGCCAACTCCCTCTACGTGGCCTGGCTGTTCGATTTCGGTCGGATCGGCGCGTGCGCTCTTCTGGCAGCGGTCTTCCTGATCCTGCTGCGGCTGGCCGGACGGCCGGCATCGGCCGCCCTCTTCATACCCTTCCTGGTCGCTTCCCTCATCAACTCCGCACAGGGTTTCGAACTTTTCAAGTTCACCTTCGTCTCCATCCTGCTCTACCTGTTCGGCTGGGAGCGCCGTATCCTCCCGGCAACCGCCGTCAAGAACCCGGTCTCGCACGACGCAGACCAGCAGACCAGCCGTCGGGACACACCCTGCGCCGGGGTTTCGAGTGGGCGCACGAGGTCGACGTGGGTGCCGTCGGCGATACCGAGCTCGTCGGGGTCGTCCGGGTGGACGAACACGACGCGCCGGCCGCGGCGCACCCCGCGGTACCGGTCGTCCATGCCGTAGATCGTCGTGTTGTACTGGTCGTGGGGACGGACAGCCTGCAGCAGCAGGTGTCCCGGCGGGACCCGCAGCACCTCGCAGGTGTTGACCGTCAGCGCCTGGAACAACGCCGGGTCCCCGTTCACCCGGATCTGCAGGAACTGATCCGCCAGGGTCGTGCCCCGCCCGAGCAGGCTGGAGCGATCCCGATCGTCGCCGACAGCGCCGCCCCCGACGACTCGTGACACATGTTCGAACAGTCCGGCAGGTTGTTCGTCCCCACCATCCGCGCGAACAGCTGCCAGACGAACGCCGCCTCGTTACTCGTCCGACCCGATGTGTAGAACACCGCCTCATCCGGACTGTCCAGCGCGTTCAGCTCCCCCGCGATGATCCCGAATGCCTCGTCCCAGCCGATCGGCGCGTGCCGGTCCGCACCCGGCGCCTTGAACATCGGCTCGATGATCCGACCCCGGCTCCCCAGCCAGCGCCTGGACCGACCCGCGAGATCCGCCAGCGGATGCGCGGCGAAGAACTCCCGGCCCACCTGGGCCCGCGTCGCCTCCTCCGCCACCGCCTTCGCGCCGTTTTCACAGAACTCCGCCACCGACCGCTCCCCCACCGGCGGCTCCGGCCACGCGCACCCCGGCCGCTGCCTCGAAAGCCTCACTCCGCCTACGCGGCATGACTGACACCCCCATGAGGACCGGCACCAGCACCAGCATTGAACCGGCAGCGGTCCAGGACCCCACTACCCCTTGTCTTTCGTTAGCTACTAATGTTTTGTAGGGGTACCGTTGCAGCCGCAACGGCCACCGCCCCATCCGTCGATCATCGACCTGGAGGTCCCATGACCGCGCCATCCCCGTCCGACATCGCTCCGCTGCCCCTGGCCGCCGGTACCTGGACGCTCGACCCCGCGCACTCGGGCGTGAACTTCCAGGTCCGCCATCTCGGCGTCACCAACGTCCGCGGGCGCTTCGACACGTTCTCCGCGACGCTGTCGGTCGGCGACACCCTGGAGTCGGTGTCCGTCGGCGCCGAGATCGACCTGGCCTCGATCAACACCAACCAGCCCGACCGGGACGCGCACCTGCGTTCCGCCGACTTCTTCGACCTCGCGTCCCACCCGTCCATCACGTTCACCTCGACGTCCGTCACGGGCAGCGACGAGGAGTACGAACTCGCCGGCAATCTTTCGATCAACGGAGTGACCAGACCCGTCACCCTGGCGGTCGAGTTCTACGGGGTCGACACTCACCCCGTAGACGGCCGCGTCCGGTCCGGCTTCGCCGCGACGACGGAGATCCGCCGCGGCGACTATGGCATCACCTTCAACCTGCCGCTCGGTGCCGGCAGGCTCGCCCTCTCCGACAAGGTCAAGATCGAGCTCGACCTGCAGTTCATCGCCCCCTGATCAACCCGGCTCCCCAACCGGTCCCGCGCCGTCGCGAGCCCGCGCCCCGAGATCATCCGGGCTCGCGACGGACCGTGGGCACCTCCACCGGCCCGACAAGTACCAGCCCGGCGGGTACCGGCCCGGCAAGCCCCGGTCAGCAAGCCCCGGTCAAGGAGTCCTGGGAGACGGCGGCTCCCCGCGCGCGACGAGATACTCCTGCGCCCATACCTCCAGCTCGTGCAGCGCCGTCCGCAGCCCCTCGCCCCGCGGGGTGAGCCGATAACGCGTTGCCACCGGCGGCCCCTCGAGAACCTCACGCTCCACGAGGCCGGCCTGGACGAGTTCGGTGAGACGGCCCGACAGCATCCGCTCGCTCACCCCCGGCACCAGCTTCGCTATCTCGGAGAACCTCGCCGGGCCGGCCATCAGCGTACTGATGATCAGACCGCTCCACCGCTTCCCCAGCAGCGCGAAGACCGGAGTCAGCGCCTGACAGCTCACACCGTCCTCCGGCCTCGCAACCATCCGGTCATAGTAGATGCCCGACGCATCATGGGTGCCCCGACGCATCGCAGGTCACGACGCAGGACAGGCCCCCATGTGGGACCAACTCAGGCTGTCACACCCACCCGGACGACCCGGCGGGGATCGGGAGCGTAGGCCGGCGTGCCGGTGAAGGCCAACCGGCGGGTCCTGGTGGCGACCCGCGGAAGACCGGCCCGGTCCCGCCAATCCGCCAATCATGCAGTGGAGTTAGATAGGCGCGACAGGATGCGATGGGGTGAGGGAACCATCGGGCGTCGGGGCGCGGCAGGGGAGTCATGGCCGGTGTACCGGAGTGCCGTTCGACGACGGACACTCCCGGCAGTGCCGCGCCTCACCGGAGTGGCCGGCGGGGCTAGCCGGGTCGGCTGGGCCGAAGTGGTCGGCGGGGCCGGCGGGGCCGGCTGCGTGGCACGGCCGGCCGGTCCCCGGGTGCGTCCCGGCTGCCTCCCCGGCTTCTCGTCGCGGGGTTCCTCCTGCTCGTCGCCGCCTGGGTCGGCACCAACCCGCCGGGGTTCGGCCCCGACGAGCCCGCCCACTTCGTGAAGGCGGTCGGCGCGGGCACCGGGCAATGGACGGGAACACCCGGCCGGCTGGCACATCCGTCGTTCGGCAACGGACCGGGCCGCACCGAACGGATCGACTGGATCAATCGCAACAGCCGCGTCTTCGCCCTGCCCGCCGGGCTCAACCCCGGCGCGGCGGGGTTCCCCTGCGACCTCTTCCGCGACTGGCTGTCCGTCGCGTGCCTCGACCGTCCGCACTCCCGGCCGGCGGCGACGCGGGCCCTCAGTTACGTGGGCACCTATGAGCCCTATCTCTACGCGGTCGAGGGTGCCGTGATGACCCGCACGCACACGGCGGACGGCGCGCTCTACGCCGGGCGGGCGACCTCGGCTGCCATCGTGGTGACACTGTTGGCGATCATCATCTTCGCCTCCTGGGATTCCCGCGCCGGACTGCTCTCGGTCGGCGGCGTGCTGCTGGCGGTCTCGCCGATGGCGTTGTTCCTGGGTTCCGTCCTCGGCACGAACGGGATGGAGATCGCGGGCGCGACCGCGTTGTTCACCCTGGCGCTGCGGCTCGGTCGACCGGGCGCGCCACCGAGGTGGATCTGGCCCGCCCTCGGCCTCGTCGCCGCGCTGGTGGCGTTGTCCCGGCCGTCCGGCCCCCTGTGGGTGCTGCTCACCCCGGTGATCGCCGTCGGTCTCGCGGCCCCCGCGCGCGGGCGCGGGCCGTCGATGCGGTACCCGCCGTCGAGCAGCCCTGGCCAGTCGAGCAGCCCCGGCCAGCAGAAGGGACCCGGCGGCACCGGCTGGTCGGGTGGCTCTCGGTTCCGTGGGTCGCCCTCGCCGTGGCCGGGGTCGTCGCGACCGCGGCCTGGGAGAAGCGCGTGCAGCCGCACCCGGGGATAAGCCGTGAGCTCGCGGAACAGGGGCTGCGGCAGCTGTCGTCCGACGCGCCCGCTGGGCACGGCAGTGGGTCGGGGTGTTCGGCTGGGCGAGCCTGCGGATGCCCTCGTTCGCCTACTGGACATGGGGCGCGTGCCTGCTGGTCCTGCTCGGCGCGGCGTTCGTCGTGGGAACCTGGCGGCAGCGGGTCCGCCTCGGCGCGGTGCTGATCGGCGTGGTGGCGGTGGCGGTGGCGCTCGACGTGCTGGTCCTGCGGCAGACGCGCTTCCCGGTTTACGGGCGGTACCTGCTGCCGATCGCGGTGCTGGTGCCCTTGGCGGCCGGGGAGATCCTGACCCGGCGGGCCGCGCGCATCCCCGCGGCCCTGCGCCGGGCGGGGCCCGCCGTCGCCGTCATGGCGGTGGTCGCGGTGCATACCGTCGGCCTATGGACAGACTGGCACCGCAGCGCCGTGGGCATCTATGGACCGGCCTGGTTCCTGGGCTCGTCGCAGTGGAATCCTCCGGGTGGCTGGGTCCCCTGGATGGCCCTGGCGGGAGCCGGTGCCTGCTGCCTGCTCGCCGCCGCCGCGGCGGCGGCCGGGCCGCGGCGTTCGCCCGCATCGCCCGGCGGCGGGGACGCGTCAGATCAGGGCCCGGCCGGCCCGGGTCACGAGGCGGCCCGACCGGCCGTGATTTCCTTGCCACACAGGTTCTCCGCCACGACGCCGAAGGCCGTACCGGCATTGTTGACCTGGACGAAGGCCAGGCAGGTGCTCTGCCGGCCCAGACTGTTCCTGAGGTCGATCGGCTGGATCAGGCCGCCGGCATCGTAGTTCGTCACCGACCGCAGTCCGTCGACGAAACCCTGCCGGGTGGGGCAGTCCCCGGCCTCCTCCAGACCGCGCAGGAACAGGTCGGTGTTGATGTAGGCCATCATCGTGATCTCCTGCTCCGGGTCCTCCCGCTGGGGGGCGTAGCGCCGCATCGCGTCGATGTAGCTCGTGATGGGAGGGCCGCCGGCCTCGAAGGGCCGGTGGAAAACCGGGACCGTGACGCCGGCAACGGCGGCGCCCGCATCACGCAGCAGTCGGCCATCGTAGCCGCTGGCGGCAAGGATCACCGTGGGATTCCCACCGGCGGCGCGGATCGCGTTCAGCACGGCGGGGAGTTCATGGGCGTCGACCACGGTGAGGAGGGTGTCGGCGCGAGCCGCGACGATCCGTTGGGCGATCGCCGCTGGGCTGTCGGCGTTCGCCGTGTAGCTCACCTCGTCGACGACCGGGATGCCGACTGACTGCACGCTCTGCACGATCTTGCTTCCGGTGTCCGCGATCCCGGCCGACAGGGCGGTCCTGAGCAGAACGGCCCTGGTTCCCCCACGTGACTGGACGAGCCTGCCGTATGTGTCGATGGCGGATCCGGTGATGTAGAACGACGAGAACATGTTCCGGTACTTCGACCAGACTTCCTCAGCCGCCACGCCGGCCACCGGAATATTCTGCTCGGCGAGGTACGACGCGCTGCCACTCGCCGCCAGGGTGAACTCAAGGAGGCCGAAGACCTTCCTCTCCTCGACCAGTTCCCGCACGCCGATGGCATTCGCCTCGGCGGTTCCCTGGTCGTCGCGCCAATCATACACGATTTTCCGGCCGTGTACCCCGCCACGCTCGTTGGCCAGCCCGATCCGGGCGTCGAGGCCGGCTCGCGCGGCGGAGAAGGGCGCGAGCACCCCCGAGTCGGGGTAAAGCGGCTC
>NZ_CDWRCK010000036.1:0-22380 GCF_977927595.1 Frankia sp. CcWB3 | reverse complement strand
TTCGAAACGCGCAAGTTATTTCATTTCGACTCCATAGCTGCAGGGATACTATTCTCGAATGTTCCCGCCAGTGCGCCGAAATCCGCGCGAGACGACCGCCCCAGCTGTCGGCCCCACGACCGATCCGCGCGCCTGGCCGTTCCATCATGAGGCCGCCGGGACGCTCGGCCCAACACCACACCGTCATTGTGCCGGGAGGTCGACATGCCTTTGGTGACCCTGGAAGGCGTCGGGAAGTCGTTCGGCGACAACCGGGTCCTAGCCGACGTCGACCTGTCCGTCGAGGCGGGCGAGGTCGTCATCATCATCGGGCCCTCGGGGTCGGGGAAGTCGACCCTGTGCCGCTGCATCAACCGATTGGAAACGATCGACGAGGGCCGGATCCTCTTCGAGGGCCGTCCCCTGCCCACGGAGAGCCATGAGCTCGCCCGGATGCGGTCACGGGTCGGAATGGTATTCCAATCGTTCAACCTCTTCGCGCACAAGACGGTGCTCGAGAACGTCGCCCTGGGACCGGTCAAGGTCCTGGGGCACAACCGCCTGCAGGCCCGCGCCCGGGCCCAGGAACTACTGGAACGCGTGGGGATCGCCGACAAGGCGGACCGGTTGCCCCGCCAGCTCTCCGGCGGCCAGCAGCAGCGCGCCGCCATCGCCAGGGCGCTGGCGATGGATCCCGTGCTCATGCTCTTCGACGAACCGACCTCGGCGCTCGACCCAGAGATGATCTCCGAGGTGCTGAACGTGATGAGGTCGCTGGCCACCAGCGGCATGACCATGATCGTCGTCACCCACGAAATGGGATTCGCGCGTTCCGCCGCGGACCGGGTGGCCTTCATGGCGGACGGCCGCATCCTCGAGATCGCCCCGCCGGAGAGTTTCTTCGCCGCGCCGCGGACCGAACGCGCCCGGGACTTCCTGGCCCGGGTCCTGCAGCACTGACCTCCACCGACCCGGCCCAACCGGGCCCGACCCGGTCGCACCCGCCGCCCGCCGCGCCGCCGGCACCCGGAGGCACCCGGAGGCACGTACCACCGGAGGGACGCAGTTCCTCAGGGGGACACACACCACCCGACGCCAGATCACCTGCTCCGGACCCGCGGTCCGGACCACTGCGAGAGGATCGGTCATGCGTACATCGTTCAGCCGGACGCGGCGCCCCGCCGCCGGGCATCTCAACGGGAGCTCAGGCGGGTTGTCACGCGGACGCAGCCGCCACAGGCGCGGCGGCGCGCTCCTCGCCGGCGTGACGCTGCTCGCCGCCCTCGGGCTGAGTGCCTGTGGGAGCGGCGGCGACGACGCCTCGGCACCCACCGCCTCGGTGACCTTCACCGCCGGCACCACCATGGCCCGGCTGCACGACGCTGGAAAGATCATCATCGGGACGAAGTTCGACCAGAACCTGTTCGGGCTGAAGAACCTCAGCGGCCAGCCCGAGGGCTTCGACGTCGAGATCTCGAAGATCGTCACGGATGCCCTGGGCATCCCACGCGACAAGGTCTCCTACGTGGAGACCATGTCGGCCAACCGTGAACCCTTCATCCAGCAGGGTCGGGTCGACCTCGTGGTGGCCACCTACACAATCAACGACAAACGGAAGAAGGTCGTCGACTTCGCGGGGCCGTACTACGTCTCCGGCCAGTCCATCATGGTCGCGAAGAACAACACCGACATCACCGGCAAGGACACCCTTGCCGGCAAGAAGGTGTGCTCGGTCAGCGGATCCACGCCGGCCGAGAACATCCGCCGGGTGGCGCCCACCGCCCAGCTCGTGCTGTTCGATGTGTACAGCAAGTGCGCCGACGCGTTGAAGAACGGTCAGGTCGACGCGGTCACCACGGACAAGGGCATCCTGCTGGGTCTCGTCGACAAGGACCCCGACGCCTTCAAGGTGGTGGGTGACACCTTCACGAAGGAGCCCTACGGCATCGGCCTCAAGAAGGGTGACGACGCGTTCCGGAACTTCATCAACGACACGCTCGAGGCCGCTTACAAGGACGGGCGCTGGGAGAAGGCGTACACCTCGACCCTCGGCAAGGTGGAGCCGACCGTGCCCACTCCCCCGGCTGCCGACCGATACACGTCCTGATCCGCCAATCATCGCTCGGGGCACGACCGGTCGGCCTCACCCGGGCCGACCGGTCGTCCACCCGCCACCGCCTGAGGGAGGACAGCGATCGACGCCGTCATCGATAACCTCGGCATCTTCGCCGAGGGCTTCCGCCGGACGGTCGGGCTAAGCCTGTTCGCGTCCGTGGCGGCGCTGATCCTCGGTACCGTCCTCGCAGCGATGCGGGTCTCCCCCGTGCCCCCGCTGCGCTGGACCGGCACCGCCTACGTGCAGACGGTCCGCAACACCCCGCTGACCGTCGTGTTCTTCTTCGTGGTGTTCGTCCTGCCGCAGCTGGACATCGTCTTCTCATATTTCACGTTCGCGGTGGTCGCGCTCTCGATTTATCACGCCGCGCTGGTCTGCGAGGCGGTGCGTTCCGGGATCAATGGGGTTGACCTCGGTCAGGCCGAAGCGGCTCGTGCGTTGGGCCTGACCTTCTCCCAGACGCTGCGAATGATCATCCTTCCGCAGGCATTCCGCAACGTGCTGCAACCGCTGGGCAGCGTGGTGAGCGCGCTGATCCGCAACACCTCGATCGCCGCGGCGTTCGGCGTCGAGGAGCTGACCGGCATGGTCCAACGGCTCACGACCGTCAATCCGGATGCGGTGATCGTCGTGCTGCTCGGCGGTGTGGTGGCATACCTGATCCTCACCGCGGTGCTGGCAGCCGGGCTGTCCCTGGCCGAACGACGGGTGGCGAGGGCGCGATGAGCACCGAGATCATCCTGGCCGATCCACCGGGTCCGCGTGGTCGGCGTCGCATCCTGATCGCGAGTGTGGTGGCCGCCGCTGTCCTCGTCGGGCTGGTCACGCTGGCGGTGCTCCGCCTCGCCGACTCCGGCCAGCTCGACGGCAATCGCTGGAGTGTCTTCGTCGATCAACCGGCGCTGCGCACCCTGCTGTGGAACGGGCTGCTCGACACGTTGCGCGCCGCGCTGACCGCGATGCTGTTCGCCTCGGCGGTGGGGACCCTGCTCGCCCTGGCCCGGCTGTCCCAGCGCCGGGCGGTGCGCATCCCGGCCACGCTGCTGGTGGAGCTGTTCCGCAGCCTGCCTGTCCTGATGCTCATCCTGTTCGCCTACCTCGGTCTGCCGACGCTCGGCTGGCGGCTCTCGGCGTTCTGGGCCCTGGTCATCGGGCTGACCGCCTACAACGGGGCGGTGCTCAGCGAGATCTTCCGCGCCGGGATCCAGTCGGTCGACCGGGGGCAGACGGAGGCCGCGGCGGCGGTCGGGCTGCGGCCGGTCCAGATCTTCCGCCTCATCCAGTTTCCCCAGGCGGTCCGGCGGATGAGCCCGACGCTGGTGAGCCAGCTGGTGACGTTGCTCAAGGACACCTCACTGGGCTACGTCATCGCCTACAGCGAGCTGCTGCGATCGGGACGCAGTGCGGTCGAGTACCTGGGCAGCAGGTACGCCCTGCCCATCTACACCGTCATGGCGGTGATGTACATCGTCACCAACGGGCTGCTGTCGCTGTTGGCCCGATGGCTGGACCGTCGCCAGGACCGCCGCCTCGGCGGCCGCATCCCGGCTCAGCGGGCGGTGCCCACCGCACGGGTCTCGCGCACGACGGTCACCCGGATCTGACCCGGATAGGTGAGCTCCTCCTCGATCTGCCTGGCGACGTCCCGGGCGAGCAGATGGGCGGCGAGATCGTCGACCTCCTCGGGCACGACCATGACACGCACCTCCCGGCCGGCCTGCATGGCGAACACCTTGTCGACACCCGGACGGTCACCGGCGATCTGCTCGATGCGCTCGAGCCGTTTCACATACGACTCCAGGCTGTCGCGGCGGGCGCCAGGCCGGCCACCGGAGATCTGGTCAGCGGCCTGGGTCAGCACCGCGCAGATCGAGCGGGGTGCGACCTCGTTGTGATGGGCCTCGATCGCGTGCACGACCTCCTCGTCCTCACCGTAGCGACGGGCCACCTCCGCCCCGATCAACGCATGAGAGCCCTCGATCTCGTGAGTAAGAGCCTTGCCGAGGTCGTGCAGCAGAGCCGCTCGTTTCGCAAGTGGAAGCGGCATGCGCAGCTCGGCGGCCATGATTCCGGCGAGGTGGGCGCTTTCGATCAGGTGCGCGAGCACGTTCTGGCCGTAGCTGGTTCGGTAACGCAACTGGCCCAGCAGATTGACCAGCTCGGGGTGCATCTCGGAAATGCCGGTCTCGAGCAGGGCGTCCTCGCCCGCCCGCACGCACCGCTCGGCCACCTCGAGCTGGGCGCGGGCGTGCTCCTCCTCGATGCGGTGCGGATGGATCCGGCCGTCGGACACCAGAGCCGCCAGCATGATGCGACCGACCTCGCGACGCACCGGATCGAAGCAGCTCAGCAGCACCGCCTCGGGCGTGTCGTCGATGAGCACGTTGACCCCGGTGACGGACTCGAAAGCCCGGATGTTGCGTCCCTCCCGCCCGATGATCCTGCCCTTCATCTCATCGCCGGGAAGATGCAGGACCGTCACGACGGACTCGGTGGTCTGGTCAGACGCGACCCGTTGGATGGCGGTGGTCACGATCCTGCGGGCGCGTTCCTCACCCTCCTCCTCAGCCCGGGCCTCGATCTCGCGGACCATCAGCGCCGCCTCCCGCCGGGCCTCCTGCTCGATGACGGCGATCAGCTCCCCCCTGGCCTGCCCGGCGGTGAGCCCGGCCACCTGCTCCAGCGCGGCATGACGGGCACGTTCGAGGTCGGCCACCTCGGCCGTCCGACGGGCCAGGTCGTTCTCCCGGTCGAGCAGGTCGCGGTCGCGGCCCGCCAGGCGACGACTATGATCGTCGATGCTGGCCATCCGGTCCTCGACGCGCTGTTCCCGAGCGGCTAGCGCAGCCTCCCGGCTCTGCAGTTCCGTCCGCCGGGCCTGCTGCTCACCGTCGAACGCCGCCCGCGCCGCGGCGATCTCGGTCCGGGCGGCCTCCTGCTCGGCGCGGACGGACTCTCTCGCCGCGGCCTGGAGCCGCGAGGTTTCGACTGCCGCCTCGGCGAGCATCCGCTCGCGCAGTAGGGCGACATCCTCCTCGCCGCGTCGCCGGATCTCGGCGGCATCCCGCTCAGCCCGCGCCAACCGTTCCGCCGCCTCCCGTTCGGCTCGGGCCACAATCTGCGCCGCCTCCTCCGCGCTACCACCATGAGCCGCGCGGAGGCCGCCGTCGGAGCGATCGGCGGTCACGGCCGAACCCCCGGTCCGCGCGGCGGTGCCGTCTCGATCGGCGGGTGAGTCGGCGTCCGTCGTGGCCGGAGCGCCGGAACCCTCCCGGACCGTGGGCAGGACGCGGACCGTCGGCTCCTCGTCGAAGTCCGCCGGACTCGTCACGTCCGCTGGACCGGTCACGTCCCCGACGTCCCGGGCGGCCGGGGTTCGGGACACCACCGGAGCGGGGTCGGGTATCTTGTCAACCCGGGTCGCCCGGACCAACCGCGCCACGGCGAGGATCAGAACGCTCAGGACGGCAAGTACGAGTGACGACAGGACGACGAGGACGCCCTCCATCGCTGCTCCCTCCGCTTCCGTCGGACCCGCACAGGCGGGCTGGAGCGGCGAAGGACCCTCGTCTCGGCACGATCACAGCCGTAGAGGGGCAGCACGCGGATTGCGCCATTGCGATATGGAGCCCGGACGGCCTCCCGAACCGGCCAATCCAACGTCGACCGGCCGGCGAGCATACCGTCTTCGGGCACCCACTCGCAGCGGCTGCCTCCGTGTGAAGTTGGACGAGCTATCAAGACCGCGTCGCCGCGGGAGTCCTGTCACCTTTCAAGAAAGACTAGGTCTCGCACAATCCCTGGTCAAGAAATAAGGGCGCATTGACGGCCCAGGCTCAATCTCCCCACCACTCACACCGAGCCGTCGTCTTCGTCGCCATCAACCACCCAGGCCATCCGACCTCCGCCGTCGAGCCCCTGAGCGACTTGCTCGCTCACGACCCGGACCGCCAGTTCGACCGGATAGCCCTTTCGGGTCAGCATGGCGAGGAGCCTTCGGGTACGGACCTGCTCGGGCAGGCGGTCCATCGACCGCAGCCGACGAAGGACGAGCTCGCGGGCGGCCTCGACGGTGTCCGGATCCACTCCCCGCTTACGCAGCTCTGTGGCCAAGGCCTGCCTACCCAGCCCACGACGGGCCCGAGCGGAGGAGACGAAGGCGGCGGCGAAGGCCTCATCATCGATCAGACCGACGGCGGCCAACCGGTCGAGGACCACACCGGCAATCTCATCGGTGACCCCTCGTCGCCGCATGGTCGCCGCAAGCTCTGCTCGACTCCTCGCTCTGGTCGCCAACTGATGCAGACAGATCTCCCGCGCGACCGAGATCGGATCCTTCAGCCACGGCTCTTCGTCCGCCGCGACGGCCGTCCGGGCGAACGACGGACCGGCCGCGACATTCCCCGGATCTGCTCCTGCCATCGGCTACAGATCGACCGGGACGGGCGCCACGGCATCGGATTCGAGACTGGGCAGGATGCCGAGCTTCTCCTTGATCTTCTTTTCGATCTCGTTGGCCAGATCGGGGTTGTCCCGCAGAAACGACCGGGCGTTCTCCTTGCCCTGGCCGAGCTGATCGCCGTCGTAGGTGTACCAGGCACCGGACTTACGAATAATGCCGTGCTCGACCCCCATGTCGATCAGGGAACCCTCCCGGCTGATACCGCCTCCGTAGACGATGTCGAATTCGGCGGTCCGGAACGGCGGCGCCACCTTGTTCTTCACCACCTTGACGCGGGTCCGGTTACCCACGGCCTCCGTGCCGTCCTTGAGGGTTTCGATACGACGGACATCGAGGCGCACCGACGCATAGAACTTCAGCGCCTTACCACCGGTCGTGGTCTCCGGGGAGCCGAACATCACCCCGATCTTCTCGCGCAACTGGTTGATGAAGATCGCGGTCGTGCCGGAGTTCGCCAGCGCCGCGGTCATCTTGCGCAGGGCCTGGGACATCAGGCGGGCCTGGAGGCCGACGTGGCTGTCCCCCATCTCACCCTCGATCTCGGCCCTCGGGACCAGCGCGGCCACCGAGTCGATAACGATGATGTCCAGCGCGCCGGACCGGACGAGCATGTCCGCGATCTCCAACGCCTGCTCGCCGGTATCCGGCTGGGAGACCAACAGACCGTCGGTGTCGACGCCGAGCTTTCCCGCGTACTCGGGGTCGAGCGCATGCTCGGCGTCGATGAACGCCGCGATACCACCGGCCGCCTGCGCGTTCGCCACCGCGTGCAGGGCGACGGTCGTCTTCCCGGACGACTCCGGGCCGTAGATCTCAATGATGCGCCCCCGCGGCAGCCCGCCGATGCCGAGCGCGACATCCAGAGCAATCGAACCGGTGGGGATGGCCTGGATCGGCGGCCTGGTGTCGTCCCCCAACCGCATGACCGATCCCTTGCCGAACTGCTTGTCGATCTGCGCCAAGGCGTTATCCAACGCCTTCTCACGGTCGAGTCCTGCCATTGGAGTTACTCCATGCTGAGGTCGTCGAGTCTTGGCCACGAGGATGACGTTAGGCCGTGGGTCCGACAGTTTCGAGGGTCGAGGATGATCTGTGGACAAGTAGCCGCACAGGGACGACTCTAGACGAACATGCGTTCGACGACCCGACGACACACCGGACGGTGGCTCAGCGATCCCGCGCCGGCACATCGAACTCCTCGCACACGGTTCGCCAGACGGTCTTGGCGTCGTCACCACGGGCCAGGGCCACCTCGACCGTCGCGCCACCGAGACCGGACAACACATGATCACGCGCAAACGACTCTGCGTACGCGGAACCGAACCGTGTGTTCATCTTCGCCCAGAACTCGGTCAACCGCACTTCGCCAGTGTGCACCGTCCGGACGGGACGGGACCACCCAAGGGGGTCCTGGTCGGGGATCCCCGCCGGGGGTCCCCGGTTGGGGTTCCCACCGGCGGAACCACGGTCGGGGGGAACCACGGTCGCGGGAACCACGACCGGGTCGAGGCCGGGCCCCACGGCGGGCCCGGCCTGAACCACACCGGCGGAAAGTTGTCGGTCCCTCGACGCAGACTGGTCAACGTGCCCAGCTTCGCTTCCCCCGATCCGCCAGATCCGCTCACGGCGTTCTCCGCCCCGACCCGGAGCTGGTTCGGCGCGGCCTTCACCGCCGCGACCCCCGCCCAGCGGGGCGCGTGGGAGGCGATTCGCACCGGCGGCAACGCGCTGGTCGTCGCACCCACGGGTTCGGGGAAAACGCTGGCCACCTTCCTGTGGTCGCTGGACACGCTGGCCCGCTCGGCGCCGCCGGCCGAGCCCACCCGGCGCTGCCGGGTGCTCTACGTCAGCCCGCTCAAGGCGCTGGCCATCGACGTCGAACGGAACCTGCGGGCGCCGCTCGCGGGGATACGCTCCGCCGCGCAACGGCTCGGTCTACCCCAGCCGGACGTGACCGTGGGTCTGCGGTCGGGCGACACCACCGCCGCCGAACGGCGCGGTTTCGGCGCCCGGCCCCCCGACGTCCTGATCACCACCCCGGAGTCGCTCTTCCTCATCCTCACCAGTGCCGCGCGGGAGTCGCTGCGCGGCGTCCGGACGGTGATCGTCGACGAGGTCCACGCGGTGGCGGGCACCAAGCGTGGCGCCCACCTCGCGCTGAGCCTGGAGCGTCTGGACGCCCTGTTGGACACCCCGGCCCAGCGGATCGGCCTGTCCGCCACGGTGCGGCCGGTCGAGGAGGTCGCCCGCTTCCTGGGCGGAACGGCCCCGGTGGCGGTGGTCCGCCCGCCCGCGGCCAAGACCCTCCAGATCGACGTCGTGGTGCCGGTCGAGGACATGACCCGGCTCGGCGGACAGCTCCTCGACGGGTCCCCGGACGGCTCGGCGGCCTCCGCCCCGCACCGAGCGTCGATCTGGCCGGCGGTCGAGCAGCATGTCCTCGACCTCGTGCTGGCCCATTCCGCCAGCATCGTCTTCGCCAACTCGCGCCGGCTCGCGGAGCGGCTCTGCGCCCGGCTGAACGAGCTGTACGCCGAACGGCTCGCCGCGGCCACCGCCGCGGGCGAATCCGTGGCCGGGGACGGGCCGGGGGAAGCCAGCCGGACGTCACCCGCGGCGTTGATGGGCGCCTCGGGTCAGGGCGGCGGCACGGCGTGGCCGGAGATCGCGCGGGCCCACCACAGCAGCGTGAGCCGGGAGCAACGGGCCGGAATCGAGGAGGATCTCAAGGCTGGCCGGCTGCCCGCGGTCGTCGCGACCTCCAGCCTGGAACTCGGCATCGACATGGGAGCCGTCGACCTGGTCGTGCAGATCGGGTCCCCGCCAAGCGTCGCCGCCGGGATGCAGCGCACCGGCCGCGCGGGCCACCAGGTCGGCGCCACCAGTCGCGGCGTCATCATCCCGAAGCATCGCAGCGACCTGCTCGAATGCGCCATGGTCGCCGAGCGGATGCGCTCGGGGGCGATCGAGCGGCTGCGGTACCCGCGCAACCCCCTCGACGTGCTGGCCCAGCAGATCGTGGCAATGACGGCGATGGAGGACTGGCACGTCGACGAGCTCGGCGCGCTGGTCCGACGCACCGCGACGTTCGCGACGCTGCCGGCCTCCGCCTTCGAGGCGGTCCTGGACATGCTCGCCGGCCGCTACCCCTCCGACGCGTTCGCCGAGCTGCGCCCCCGCATCACCTGGGACCGCGTCACCGGGATCCTCACCGCCCGCCCGGGCGCCCAGCGGCTCGCCGTGACCAGCGGAGGCACCATTCCCGACCGGGGCATGTTCGGCGTCTTCCTCGTCGGGGAGCGATCCAGCCGGGTCGGGGAACTCGACGAGGAGATGGTCTATGAGTCGCGGGTCGGCGACGTGGTGCTCCTCGGCTCATCCAGCTGGCGCATCGAGGAGATCACCGCCGACCGGGTCCTGGTGACGCCGGCTCCGGGACGGCCCGGTCGGCTCCCCTTCTGGCATGGCGACGCCCCAGGCCGACCCGCCGAACTCGGCCGCGCGCTCGGCGCGTTCCTGCGCGAGATCACCAGGTTGCCGGCGCAGGCGGCGGCCGACCGCGTCCGGGCCGCCGGCCTCGACGATCGGGCCACCGCCAACCTGCTGCGCTACCTCGACGAGCAGAAGGCGGCCGTCTCGATGACGATCGGACGATCGTCGTGGAGCGTTTCCGGGACGAGATCGGCGACTGGCGCCTAACGGTGCACTCCCCGTTCGGTGCTCCGGTGAACGCACCCTGGGCGCTCGCCCTGGGCGCCCGGCTGCGCGAGCGGTACGGGGTCGACGTCCAGATCATGCACACCGACGACGGCATCGTCGCCCGGATCCCGGATGCCGCCGAGCCGCCCGGCGCCGATCTCGCGCTGTTCGAGCCGGACGAGATCGACGCGATCGTGCGGGCGGAGATCGGGAGCAGCGCCCTGTTCGCCAGCCGGTTCCGCGAGTGTGCCGGGCGGGCCCTGCTGCTGCCCCGCCGGACCCCGGGGCGACGGACCCCGCTGTGGCAGCAGCGCCAGCGCAGCGCACAGCTGCTGTCCGTCGCCGCGACGTTCGCCAGCTTCCCCGTCGTGCTGGAGACCATGCGGGAGTGCCTGCAGGACGTGTTCGACGTTCCGGCGCTCGCGGAGCTGATGCGCGAGGTGTCGGCCCGCACGCTGCGGGTGGTGGAGGTGGAGACGCCGTCCCCGTCTCCGTTCGCCTCCGCCCTGCTGTTCGGCTACGTCGCCGCCTTCATGTACGACGGGGACGCGCCGCTGGCCGAACGCCGGGCGCAGGTGCTGTCACTGGACAGCTCCCTGCTGGCCGAACTCCTCGGCGAGGCGGACCTGCGGGAGCTGATCGATCCCGCGGCGCTCGCGCAGGTCGCCACGGAGCTCGCGCGGCTCGCCCCGGACCGCCACGCCCGCGATGTCGAGGGGGTGGCCGACCTGCTGCGCATGCTCGGCAACCTCACCACCGCGGAGGCGGTCGCCCGGGGTGCCACCCTGGGCTGGCTCGCCGAGCTCGAACAGACCCGCCGGGCCCTACGGGTCCGTATCGCCGGCGAGGAGCGGTGGGTCGCGATCGAGGACGCCGGCCGGTTGCGCGACGCCCTGGGCGTACCGCTGCCGGTAGGAGTTCCCGACGCCTTCACCGAACCGGTGCGTGACCCTCTCGGAGACCTGATCTCCCGCTATGCCCGTACCCACGGACCGTTCGACACCGAGGAACCGGCTGCCCGGCTGAGGCTGGGCACGGCGGTGGTCGCCGGTGTCCTGGACGGGCTGGTCCGCGGCGGCCGCCTCGTCCGCGGCGAGCTGCATCCCGACCGCGGCGGTGAGCAGTGGTGCGACGCGGGCGTGCTGCGCGCGCTGCGACGACGCAGCCTGGCCGCCCTGCGCAAGGAGGTCGAGGCGGTGCCGCCCCGGGTCCTCGGTGCCTTCCTACCGGCCTGGCAGTCGGTCACCAGCGGACGTGGCCGGGGGGTGGACGGCGTGCTGCGCGCCGTCGAGCAGCTGCAGGGCGCGCTGATCCCGGCGAGCGCGTGGGAACAGCTCGTCCTCCCGGCCCGCGTCGCCGACTACTCACCGGCGATGCTCGACGAGCTGTGCTCCGCCGGCGAGGTGCACTGGGCGGGCGCCGGCGGGCTGCCCGGGGACGGCGGCTGGTTGACCCTGGTCCTCGCCGACACCGCGCCCCTGCTGCTGCCTCCGCCCGACCCGGAGATCGCCTCGGGTCCACTGCACACCGCGATTCTCGACGCGCTCACCGGCGGGGCGGCCCTGTTCTTCCGGGCGCTGTCCGACCGGATGGGCTCGCTCGACGACACGGCGCTCGCCACCGCGCTCTGGGATCTCGTCTGGGCGGGGCGGGTGACCAACGACACCCTCGCCCCGCTGCGCGCCCTGCTGGGTTCCGCCGCCGTCCCCCGTCCCCGGGCGGCACGGTACGGACGGCCGGCGATGCCGCGGCGGACCGGCCCCCCGACGGCCGCCGGCCGCTGGTCGCTGCTGCCCGAGCGGGACACCGATCCGACCCGGCGCGCCCACGCGCTGGCCGAGGCGCTGCTCGAGCGCCACGGCATCGTCACCCGCGGCGCGGTGACCAGCGAGCGGCACCCGGGCGGGTTCGCCGGGGTCTACCGGGTCCTCAGCGCCTTCGAGGACGCCGGCCGCGCCCGCCGGGGCTACTTCGTCGAGTCCCTGGGCGCGGCCCAGTTCGCCGTCCCGGGAGCGGTCGATCGGCTGCGCTCCATCGCCGCGGCACAGCGGGACGCCGAGGCCGCCCCGGCCTGGGCGCAGCCGGCGGCCGGCCCACCGAGCTCATCGTCCGCGCAGGCCGTCGTCCTGGCCGCGGCCGATCCGGCCAACCCGTTCGGTGCCGCGCTGCCCTGGCCGACCCGACCGGGGGATGACGCGGACGGCGCCGCCGGCCACCGGCCGGGGCGCAAGGCGGGCGCGATGGTCGTCATCATCGACGGGGAACTCATCCTCTACGTGGAACGCGGGGGCCGTTCCCTGCTGTCATGGACCGAGAACGACCATCGGGTGGCCCCGGCGGTGGAGGCGTTGGCCCGCGCCGTGCGGGACGGCCGGCTCGGCAGGCTCACGGTGGAGAAGGCGGACGGCCAGACGATCGTCGGCAGCACCCTGGGTGCCGCCCTGGAGCGCGCCGGTTTCCACCCGACCCCGCGGGGCCTGCGGCTGCGGAGCATCAGTTCCGAGAGCATCAGTTCCGAGAGAAGGAAATGAGACGGGCACGTCCGCGGGTGAACGCTCCCTCGGCAGCCTTGAGACTGATCTCCAGATCCACGGCCGCCTCCCGGGTACTCTTCCCGGCCGCCCGAGCCATGATCACCTCACGCTCCCGGCCCTGCAGTGCCCCGGCCCGGGCCAGCAGCCAGCGGGCTTCCGCACGGTCGCAGACGGCGTCGTCCGGGGCCGGCTCCCACGGCTGCAGATAGCCGCGTACGACCGCCCGCTCCGCGCGCTGACGAGCTCTATGATGATCAATATACAGACGTAGCACCGTCGTCGTCAGAAACTGCCCGACCCGGCTCGCGTCGAGATCCCGCAATCCGGCGGCGCGGATGAATGCCTCGTGTACACAGTCCTCCGCGTCGGCCTTGCTCGGCAACCGCCTACGGGCTATGTGGATGAGCCGATCATGATGCGGGAGCATCAGCGACCATCGCTGCTGGCTGTATGGCCGGTCCAGCTCGACCACGGGCGCAGCGGATACAAAATCAACCGAGGGCGTGTCCCCGGCAGGGCATGTCACGGCTTGCTCCACCTGTCATGCTCAGACCGCGCCGCCCCCCAGCACGATCGCCTACCTTCCCGGAGCGCGCCAGCACCGAGAATCGCGATGTGCCTTGGTCAGTTGGACCCGCTGCTTGCCAGAACAGCGGACTAGGACAAGGCGGACATTACCATCCGCTCTCACGTGAGCCAGCAGCGGCATATCCCGGTGGGCGGCGTGCCCGCCCGATCGATACGCACCGTGTTATCGCCCGGCTGTGATCCGAGCTTATCGCGAGCCGCATTGGCGCCATCAACCGGTCAGTACACCGCCAAAACGGGCGAGAGAATGACGTTCTGCTTCGTAAGCCCTCATGGAGCCACTCGCCGCCGGTCACTGTGGGTACACGAAGGAACTGGGCGGAACGTCTCGACGACCTACCCGATGGCGCTACCCGGTCTGGTACACGACACCTGATACACGACACGAGGTACGACAGCCCGTCCCCGCTGTCGGGTGCCATCGAAGATTTTAGTAGGACATCATATTTTCGGTATAGATTTCAATAGGAAGCCAAAGGTTTTAGTAGCTGACCCGGTTTGGTGACGGCACGGCGCGGTGCAGGCCCGGAGTGGGAGCCGTTCAGGTGCGACTGCGTGGGTGTCGGGGTGGTGGGCCGGTGGGTCCAGAAGGTGGCGACCGCCCCGGTGGCGATGCCCGGTTGTTCGCCGGGTGCCGGTGGTAGCGCGATCGGCTCGGGCTGGGTGGCCAGCCACCGGGTGAGGTCGATTCAGGTCTGGGCGCGGCGGCGCACTGGTGTGTCCGGGGCCAGCCGGACGACGAGGTGGTCGCGGGGCAGCGGGTACACCGCGTTGGAGCGGTGATGCAGCAGCTCCGCGCCAGTGGGGGTCGACCCCGAAGACCCGCCAGGCATCGCGCAGCACCGGCAGGTCGGGCAGTCCGGAGTCCTGGCGTGCGGGCAGGGCCATCGACGGCTACGCCGCCGTGGTAGCCAGCGCCCTGCGGATGTGCTCGCGCAGGTCGACGACCTCGGGCTGCCTGTTGTGCGGGGCGGCCCCACGGTGTCCAGCACACGCAGCCGGGCGTAGCCGCGGGTGGAGGACAGCCCCGTGATCGCGTCCACCGCGGCGTAGCCGGTGGCCACTGCGGCGTCGAGATCGCCGGCCTGGAACTGCACCGAGGCCAGCGGGGGCAGGATCACCGCGCGGCTGCGTTCGTACTCCGCGCCGTAGCCGGTGGCCGCCGTGGTCAGCTTCTCGATGGCCTCGGGCGCGAACTCCGGGCGGGTCAGCGACAGCAGGTACAGCGAGTGCCCCTGCTGGGCGGTGATCTCCGCCTCGTTGACGAACCACGCCCACGGCGGGGTCGTGGCCGGGTCGGCGGCAGCGTAGGTGTCCTGGGCGTTCCCGATGGCGCGGCGGGTGGGTTCGGGCTCACCGAGGGCGGCACGGCACCACCCGAGCACGGCGGAGATGTAGCCCTGAGTGATCGTGCTGACCGGGTGGCTGCGGTTGGCGGCCGTGGCCGAGGCAAGCTGGACCAGGCGCAGCGCCTCACCCGCGCGATCGGCGTGTTTGGTCGGGTCGAGGCCGTGCAGGTGCAGGGCCTGGTGTGCCATGTCCAGCAGCACGTCTACGGCGAGGTCCGGGGCGCGGGGGTGGTCGTCGGCACGGCGGGCGGTGTCCAAGGCGTAGGTCCACAGACGGCGTGCGGCGTCGTGGTCCTCGACGTCGTAAGCCATCCACCCGGCCATGCTGGCCAGCTCGGCGACCGCGACCAGCAGCCGAGTTCGGACCTCCGGTGCGCAGACGGCGTCCTCCAGCCGGCGCACCTGGTGCAGTTGCGTGATGGCCGCAGCGCGGCACAGCCCGCCGCCGTGGGCGAAGTCCGAGCGGCGGAATCCGTCGGTGATCGCCTCGATCGCGTCGACATCCGCGGCGCCGATGCGGGGCCTGCTCACCGGTTCGACCTCACCGGGCAGTAGCGCGCGCAGGCTCGATCCCAACGTGGCGGCTGTGACCAGGGTGAGGAAGTCCCTGCGCTCCAACCAGCTCACCTCCTCCTGTGCCACCACGCTACCCGGGTCCTCGGCCGGGAAGCCGAGCAATCGCGGTGGGATGCGCAGGCGGGTGGCCAGACGGGCAGCCAGCTTGACGTGGGTCAGCCGACGCTCACCCCGCTCCACAGCCGAAACCCGGGACTGGGACAGATCCAGCAGGTCAGCGAGCTGGAGCTGGGACAGCCCGGTGTGCTGACGGACTGCGGCGAACACCGCGCCGAAGTCGTAGCGGGCCAGCGCGGCGCGCAGGTCCGCGTCCTCGTAGAACCCGTCCGGGATCGGCTTGCGGAACCCCGCGGCGCGGGTGCACGAGCCGCACATCCGGTCGGTGGCGGTGGCCAGCACGGTGCCGCAGAACCGACAGCGTTGTCGTCCTGGACCAGTCATGGCTCGCCTTCCGCTCCCGAACGGTGTTCGCGCAGGTTCACAGCGTAAACCCCCGCTCTTACCAGTCGGTCGTGTCGAGCCCGCGATGTCAAGCCCCAGTGGGGCTAGCACCGCTGGGGATCGGAAAGGCCGGTGCGGACCGGGATGGTGATGGACATGGCCACGCCGCTGACGATGACCGACCAGGCCCCACCTAAGCCGATCCCCGCTGGTCCGCGCCGCTGGCCGGACTCGTCAACGATGGGGACGGCGGCGGCCGACGCAAGCGCCCGATGGCCCGACTCGGAGCCCCGACCTGGGTCGGGCCACCGGGTTTCCATCCCGGTGCCGCCCGCCGGACGCCCGCTGATGATCTTCCCCACCGGCGGCGGTCGGCGAGGTGCTTGCTCGTGGCCCGCGGGCGTGATCGGGGTGCGGTCGCTGATGGAGGAACGGACGACGGCGCGGCCCACGGGACCGGCAGCGGGATGGTGGTGGGGCACCAACTGGCCCGGCGGCACCTTCTGTGCCGGCCGCGCCCACGTGGTGCATCCCGCCCAGCCCGCCTCCGGGTTGTGCGGGCTGCCGGTGGACGACGTGTGGGAGCGGCGCCCGCCGATGCCAGAGCACCTGTGCCCGGACTGCTGTGTGCTGGCGATGGCCACCTCTTACCCGCCGTTCCCGCCATCCCCAGCGCCCCCGCTGCCGCACAGGCCGGAAAGCATCGGCAGGCCGCTCCCGGCGCCCGAGGCACCGGCCGAGAAGACAACCCCGCTGCCCGCCGGCCAGATCCACCTCAACGACCTCATGGTGCTCCCTGGCCGCGGCGAACTGTCCTCGGTCATCGGAGTCTGGCCGTGCTCGGACCAGCACACACGCCTGCTGTACGTGTGCACCGCCAACGGCGACTGGGCACACCGGCGCACGGACAGCCCGCTGCTGCGCGCCAGCATCCGCTCCCCGGCCGGCCGCAGTCAGCCGACCCGCCGGACGAGCAGGCAACAGGTTCCTGGCCTGGAAGTCCTTGCCCCGCAATGCCTCCACCGCCAGGTTAAAGAAGATCCACCCGTCAACAACGAAAGGTTCACCATGACCGCAACCCTCGCCACCGAGACCCCGACCACGCCGCCCCCAGCCACCGAGGACCCGTTCGCCCTCGACGTGCAGATCATCACCGACGTTCCGCCCGGCCATCCGCTGGCCGGTTGCAAGGGCAACACCGACGACGGCTGTGACCCCACCTGCGCGTCCGCGTGCGTCACCGGCGGCGTGTGAGATCCGCTGCCCGGATGCGCGGCACCGGGGCCGGGGGCGACGTCCTCCGGCCCCGGCGCTGCCCCACTCGCCCGATCTCGACAGCCCTTGGAGGACCCGATGCGTGCCAGCGACAGAAAGCCGCTCTACCGACACGTCGACGTCGCGTTGCTGCGGGCCGCAGCAACTCCGCTGACCGACACCGTGGACTCCTGGCCCGACCTGACCGACATCGGCGGATGCCGGCGTTGGCTGGAGGAGATGTGGTCCCGGCCCGATCTCGCCGGTGCCGTGCGCCAGGCCAGCCCGTCCCTGGGGGAAGGCGTCGACGCCATCCGCGCCGGGCATGTCGTGAGCGACAAGCAAATCCGCAGCGCCACCCTGTCCACCGCGCGGTACCTGTTGCGCAGCATCGGCCGCCCCACCCCGTTCGGTCTGTTCGCCGGTGTGGCGCCGGTGGTCTTGGGAAGGACGGCCCAGGCGGACTGGGGCGAGGAGCATCGGGGCGTGGCTCGTGTCAACACCGGGTGGCTGGCCGACATCATCGCTCGGGTCGAACGGTGCCCCGAACTGCTGGAACAGCTCGATGTGGTGGTCACCGACCTCGCTGTCCGCCGCGGCGGGCGACTCGAAGTACCGCAAGGGCCGAACAGGGTGACCATCCGCTACACCCGCGCGGTCGCGGCCGTCCACGACCTAGCGGCGACGCCGGTCCGGTTCGGGGCGCTGATCGACATGCTGGCCGAGGACTTCACCGCCTCCCGACCCACCCTGCGGGGCATGCTCACCGAACTCGTCTAGCAGGGCTACCTGCTGACTAGCCTGCGTGCCCCGTTCACCGTCACCGACCCGTTCGCCTACCTCATGGACCGGCTGCGCGACGCCGACGCCGTCTCCATCTCGGACATCGCGCCCCTGGTTGGTGACCTCGACACCATCCTGGCCGAGTTGCGCCACCACAATCACGAGGTGACCACGCGGGCCGAGCAGAGCCGTATCCGCGCGACAGTCACCCGCCGGATGAGGCAACTCTCGCCGGATGGCCGCACCCCGCTCGCGGTGGACCTGCTGCTCGACTGCGCGGTTCGGCTGCCCAACCAGGTCGCCCAGGAGATGGAGCGGGCCGCCAGCGCGCTGCTGCGCGTGACGCGGCAGCCGACCGGCGAAGCAACCTGGCGTGACTACCACTCTGCCTTCGTCGACAAGTACGGCACGGGCACGATGGTGCCGCTGGCCGAGGTGCTGGACCCGGATGCCGGCCTGGGGTATCCGGTGGGGTATCGCGGGAGCGTGCTGCCCACGCCGCCACCGGGGATCTCCGAGCGCGACGAGCGGCTGCTGGTGCTGGCCTGGCAGGCGATGGCCGACGGCACCCGCGAGATCATCCTGACCGACGACGTGATCGGCGAGCTGACCGGCGAAACGTTCGACGACCGGTACATCCCGCCGCACATGGAGTTGTCCGCCCGCATCCACGCCGCCACCACCCAATCGCTGGATCGGGGCGACTTCCTGCTCACCGTCGCGCCCGCCCGCTCCGCCGGCACCCTCACCAGCCGGTTCACCCCGACGGCCACCGGGTCCGGCCTGGCGCGGGCGTACCGGGCATTGCCCGCCGCCACCGCCGGGGCGCTGCGGGTGCAGATGTCCTTCGGGCCGCTGTACCCGCACGCGGAGAACGTCTGCCGCGTCCCGGCCTACCTCGACCACGTGCTCCCGCTGGGCGAACACCGCCAGCCCGGCGACGACAGCCTGCTCACGATGGACGACCTGGCCATCACCGCGACCCGCGACCGGCTGCACCTGGTCAGCATCTCGCGTCGTCAAGTGGTTGAGCCGCAGGTGTTCCACGCGCTCGCACTGGACAAACAGCCCCCGCCGCTGGCCCGGTTCCTGGCGCACCTGCCACGGGCGTTCTCCGCCGCCTGGTACCAGTTCGATTGGGGACCGCGCGTCCGACTGCCGTTCCTGCCACGGGTGCGCTACCGGCGCACCGTCCTGTCCCCGGCCCAGTGGCGGCTTGCCCCCGACGATTTCCCACCCGGCCAGGCCGGTCCTGGCCAGTGGAGGCAGGTACTCGACCGGTGGCGGCGCCGCTGGGACTGCCCTGACGTGGTCGAGCTCCGCGACGCGGACCGCACGCTGCGCCTCACCCTCAACGAGCCCGCCCACGCCACCCTCCTGCACGCCCACCTCAAACGGCACGGCCAGGCGATCCTGTACGCGGCCACCCCGGCGGCCGACTACGGGTGGATCGACGGCCACGCCCACGAAATCGCGCTGCCCCTGGTCACCACCTGCCCCGCTGCACCCGGCCCGCTGCACGGCCTCCTACCCGCCGTGACGAACACGCACGGGCACCTGCCCGGCGCCCCGGACGCCACCTGGCTCTCGGCGAAGCTGTTCACCCATCCCGAACGGATCGGCGAGATCGTCGCCGAGGCGCTTCCCGGCCTGCTGGCCACGCTCGACACACCCGCGTGCTGGTGGCTGCGATACCGCAGCCGACAGGAGACAGACCACCTGCGCCTGCGGCTGCGCACTATCCCCGACTGTTACGCGCAGTACTCGAACGCGGTCGGGGAGTGGGCGCAGCGGATGCGCCAAGCAGGACTGGCCGGGCGGCTGGTGATCGACACCTACTCCCCGGAAGTCGGCCGCTACGGGCACGGCGAGGCACTGGACGCCGCGGAGAACGTCTTCGCCGCCGACTCCGCCACCATGGCCGCCCTGCTGCGGCACCAGCCCACCACCGAGGTCGACCTCGGGCTGGTGGTGGCGAACATGGTAGGCATCGTCAGCGGGTTCTTCGGCGATCCCAACGAGGCGATGGACTGGCTGGCCGCCCGGCCGGCCCCGGCTGCCGCTGCGGCCATCGACCGGGCGGTGGCCGAGCGAGCGACCCGGCTCGCCACCGACCCGGCCGGGCTGTGGTCGCTGTCCGGCTGGACCGTCGACATCGGGCCGGCGTGGGACAACTGCGCCGACGCGCTGGCCAATTACCACAAGGCGCTGCCACCGGAGGCGAACACCGACGTGGTGCTGGAGTCGCTGCTGCGCATGCACCACAACCGGGCCGTCGGCATCAACCGGGACAGCGAACGCACCTGCCGCCGCCTGGCCCGGCAAGCCGCGCTCACCTGGCGAGCCCGCCGTAGCGGTGGTGCCCGGTGACCTACACCGACCCGTACACGCCACCGCCCGAGCAGCATCCCGCACCCGGCTGGGGTCAATCCCTGGCAGACGGGGCCGCCGGGCTGGCGCTGCTGCACATCGCCTATGCCCGCGCCGGGATCGGAGACTGGGCCACCGCCCACCAATGGGTCAAGGCCATGACCGCCGAACCCGTGGCCGCGGACACAGGCGCCGGCCTGTACCGGGGCGCCCCGGCGGTCGCGTTCGTGCTGCGCACCGCCGGCCAGCCCGTCTACACCGGCGTACTGCACACCCTCGACGAGCACATCGCCGCGATCACTTGCACCCGTCTGGAGGCAGCGCACGAGCGGATCGACCGCGGCGAACTGCCCGCGCTGCGGGAGTTCGACCTGATCAACGGGCTGACCGGACTCGGCGTCTGCCTGCTTCAAGCCGTCCACGCCGACCCGCGCCACCCCGGCGGCGACCTGCTACGCGACGTACTGACCTACCTGGTCCGGCTGACCGGCCGGACCACCGTCGACGGGGCCACACTGCCCGGCTGGTGGACCGCGAATGGGCCGTCCGACCAGCCCGACCCGTGGTGGCCCGGCGGCCACGCCAACCTCGGCATGGCGCACGGCATCGCCGGACCGCTGGCGCTGCTGTCCTCCGCCATGATCGGCGGCATCACCGTGCCCGGACAGGCCGACGCGATCGAACTCACCGACTGGTTCCTCAACTCCTGGCGCTGCGGCTCGGTGATCAGCCCCTGGTGGCCCGGCATGATCTCCGCCCGCGAATGGGTCAACGCCGCCGCCGACCAGCCGGGTCCGCAACGCCCGTCCTGGTGCTACGGCGCCCCCGGCCTGGCCCGCGCCCGCCACCTGACCGCCCAGGCACTGGACACCCCGAACAGGGTGGCCGACGCCAGGGCCACGCTCGTCGCGTGTCTCACCGACGAGGCTCAACTCGCCCAACTCGGCGACGACTCGCTGTGCCACGGCTGGGCCGGGCTGGTGCACGTCTCCCGCCGGATGCTCGCCGACACCGAACCCGGCGGCGAATTCGCCGAGGTCCTGTCCCGGTTGGAACACCGCTGGCGTCACCGCCGCACCCAGGCGGCCCGAAAACTATCGGAGGTGAGGGGGATGCTGGAAGGCGACGCCGGAATCGCGCTCACCGATCTGCCGCCGGGCACCGGATGGGACGTCTGCCTGCTCACCGTCCCGCCCACGGCCGGACCAACGCACTCGCCCGTATCCGCAAGTACATACACGGAAGGAACCGGATGACCAACGCCACCAGCACCCGCCCCGAGGACCTGCGCGAGCAGATGATCAGCAACATCCGCACCGCTGGTCACCTGCGCTCCGAGCGCATCGAGCAGGCGTTTCGGGCCGTTCCCCGGCACCGGTTCGTTCCCGCAGCCTCGGTCGAGGAGGCGTACGCCAACAAGGCGATCACCATCAAGCCCGGCGCAGACCGGCCCGCCAGTTGCATCTCCGTGCCGACCGTGGTGGCGATGATGCTCGGCCAGCTCGACCCGCAGCCCGGCGACCGCGTGCTGGAGATCGGGGCCGGGACCGGATACAACGCCGCCCTGCTCGCCGAACTCGTCGGCGACGGCGGCAGTGTCACCACCATCGACATCCACCCCGACGTCACCGGCGACGGCGCCATCGGCGACGCGGACCACGCCCCCTACGACAAGATCATCGTTACGGTCGGGCCGTGGGACCTGCCCCCGGCCTGGTTCGACCAGCTCGCCCCCGGCGGTACGCTCGTGGTCCCGCTGCACTGGCGGGGCCAGGCCCGCAGTGTCGCCTTCTCCCGTCAGGACACCCATCTCCGGGCGGAAAGCAGCCAGCTCTGCGGGTTCATTCCCATGATCGGTATCGTGTCGACCGGCGAGCAGACCGGCACGATCACTGACAACGTGGACCTGTACTGGGATGCCGACCAGAACATCGCCCCGGCCGCCCTGCACGAGGTGTTCACTGGACTCGAGCCCACCGTGTGGTCCGGCGCCTCCGTCGTCGCCAACGAGCCGTTCGACCACATCTGGCTGTGGCTGACCGCCACCTCACCCGGCACCTGCCGCATCGCCGCCGAAGACGAGGCCATCGAGTCCGGGGTCTGCCGCCCCGCGTTCACCTACCGCACCCCCGCGATCGTCGAGGGCGACTCCCTGGCATACCTCACCAAGCCCCGCCCCGTCGACCATCCCGGCCCGGACCGCGAACGCCGCTACGAACTCGGCGCCAC
>NZ_CDWRCK010000035.1:17230-22524 GCF_977927595.1 Frankia sp. CcWB3 | reverse complement strand
CCACTCCGACCGGATGGGCTGGGCAGGCCGGCCCGCCCTGCCCGGCCGGCCTGCCCAGCCCATCCGGTCGGAGTGGTCGGAGTGGCGTCACCGAGTGTTCCGCTGCCGGGCGTCACGTCGACTTCGCGGTGAGCCGGCGGGCGATCTCGTCGAGTACCCCGCGCACGGCCAGGACGGCGTCGGAGTCCCCGAACTCCTCGAAGATCGCCCGCGCCTCGTGCAGCACCGCCTGCGCCGGGTCGAAGAGACCGAGGTGGGCCAGGGCGTTGCCCTGGTTCGCCCGAGCCCGGGCGTAGCCGAGGGGGTCGGCGTCGCGGTCGCGGGCGGCGATGACATCCTGGTAGCGCGCGACCGCCTCCCGCAGGTTGTCCTCCCGATGCGCGGACGGCGCGTAGACCAAGGCGTTGGCCAGGTTGAGCTGGGTGCTGGCCCACCGCTCGGGATGGGTCTCGCGGGTGTAGACGGACAGGGCGGTCCGCAGGCCCTGCACAGCCACGCCGACCCGTAGTTGGTCGGACGCCTGCGCCATCGGCATGGCCAGATATGCCGTGGCGAGGTTGACCTGTGCCGCCGCGAACAGCTCCGGGGCGGTATCGATGCGGACCAGGCGCAGCGCCGAGAGGTAGTGCTCCACCGCGGCCTTCAGGCTCGCCGGATCGTTCCCGGCCAGCTCCTGGTAGGCCGAACCGAGGCTCAGGTGCAGCTCGGCCCGGCCGACCGTGAGGTCGGTGGCGGCCAGCGCGGCGAGCGCCGCCGTCAGCTCTGCGATGACGGCCGGGCTCGGCCCCTCGACTCCGCGACGCAGGTCCGCCGCGGTGGACCTGAGCTGGGTGGCGAGACCGGGGGAGGGCTCCCGCGCTGCGGCGATGGCCCGCTCCAGCAGCCCCGCAGCCTCGCCCGGCCGGCCGGCGGCCATGGCCTGGGCGGCGTGTGCGGACCACACCATTGCCGCGATCTCGCCGGTCTCCCCGCCGGGCGGCGGAGGTTCGTCCAGCTCGCCCAGGGCGAACCGGACCACGTCCACCAGAATCCCCAGCTCGTCGCCGAGCGCCCGGCGCAGTGCCACCGGGTCTTCGGGGTCAGCGCCCGCCGGTCGCAGCACGAAGCGGTTGTAGCGGTCGACCGGGTCATCGCCGCGCAGCTGCCCGACGGCCGCGACGACCTCCCCGCGGTAGGCGAGCTCCAGCGCGGCCAGCTCCGCCGGCCAGGCCGCCGGCACCTTCCCGGCCGCCAGCGTCCGGCGCAGGTCGGCCGTGGCCTCGCCGCCCGGCACGAGCAGGAAACCGGCCGGCAGCGGGAAGACCCCGACGGGCTGCGGGCGCGCGCAGGTCACACCCGTGCCGATGACGTCGTCCTCACCCATGCGCGTCCTCACCCATGCGTCTGGTCATCCATGCGTCTGGTCATCCGTCCGTTCCGCCGGTCCCGGGGGTGAGACCGGCGATGATCATCTCCCGGACCTGTTCCATCGCCCGGCGCACCGCGGGACTGAGATCGGCGCCGGGCTCCACGCCGCCCGCCTCGATGAGGTAGACGACGACGTCGCCCGGATAGCCGTCGCCGAGCAGCCAGCGCCCGAACGCCAGCGCCTGGTCCCAGCGGAAGGCGTGCGGGTGCAGCGCGTCCAGGGGCAGGTTCTCCAGTTGTGCGCCCGGGACCTCGAACACGCTCCCGGGCTTGGCCCCGGTGCGGCTGGCGTCGACGACCACGACCCGGCGCGCGCCGCGCATCGCGAACGCCGTGTCCATCCCGGCGGTCCCCCCGTCGACCAGGCGCACCCCGGCCGGGACGCCCGTCTCAGCGAGCCGGCGGACCAGGATCGGCCCGACCCCGTCGTCACCGCGCAGCAGGTTGCCGCAGCCGATCACGGCCACCTCGCACCCTGGTGGTTCGAAACCGGGCGGATCGACCTGCACCCGCGGCCCGGGCGGGGGTCGCGAGGCGGCACCCGCCTCCCGGTCCCCGGTCATAGGTCACTCCCGGTCATAGGTTGTCGTTGATGACGAACCTGCTGAGCTCCCGGCCGGTCCTGCCGTCGTAGGCGTGGACCGTGCAGACCAGGCACGAGTCGAAGCTGCGGGCCACGTGGCCGAGCTCGATCGGGTTCTCCGGATCCACGATGGGCGTGCCGACGAGGGCCTGCTCGATGGGACCGGGCGCCTCGGAGCCGTCGCGGGGGCCGATGTTCCAGGCGGTCGGGGTGACCACCTGGTAGTTCGCGATCTTGCCGTCCTCGATGACGATCCAGTCCGAGAGCGAGCCGCGGGCCGCCTCCGTGGAACCGAAGCCGCGCCCTTCGGCGTACTCCACCGGCTTGAGGTGGAACGGCTCGTGCAGGTCCAGCTGGTCGAGCCAGGCCCGCGTCCACTGGTAGTACCTGGCGGCCTCGTGCATCCGGGCCAGCAGGCGGACCATCACCGACGGGCCGATGGCCGCCAGGATGTCCCCGAACAACGGGTCGTCGTCCTGGTGGGCACCCGCGCCGGGAGCCGCGGCGGCGACGCGGCGGGCGAGCGGCCCGGCCTCCAACGGCAGGTACCCGTGGTTCGGCACCTCGTACCGGGGTGACTTCGCCCAGCTGTACTTGCCCTGCTCCCGGCCGCGCGCCGGATCGATGGGCCGGGTCTCGCCGTCGAACGGGTGGCGCGCCTCGGTCCCCTCGTAGAACGAGTGGGTGACGTCCTCCCGCACCCGGGCCTGGTCGAACTCGGAGTACTCGCCGCCCGCGTACACCCCGGACCGGCCGATGAGTGCCGCGTTGCGGCCGGAGATGGTCGGCCGGGTGTAGAGGTCGGGGGCGAAGTATGTCCCGGTCGCCAGGTAGTTGCCGACTCCCTGGCCATAGCGGTCCAGGCCGATGCCGAGGCAGTACCGGAGGAAGAAGCCGCAGTCGCTGTCGCGCTGGGCGGGGTTCTCGTCCACCCAGGCGAGCACGTCCTGCCAGGTACGGTTGGCCAGCCATCGCTCCACCGAGCAGCCGAGCCACTGCTTCTCCAGCCAGTTGACCTTCCAGTGTTCCAGGATGGCGATGGAGCGGGTCACGTCCGGCAGCGTCGGCGCGCACATCACCCCGCCGGGCACCATGAAGCTGGAGTGCGGCCACTGCCCGCCGAAGATGGAGTAGACCTCCACCGGCTTGGCCGACAGCACCACCGCCGGGCCGTAGCTGCTGCCGGTGTAGGGCGCGAACCGCCGCACCGCCTCCTCATACAGCGGCGAGGAGGCGTATTTCCGGTTTGTGAGGTCGATGGCGAACAGCGCGTAGAAGCAGCGCGGGATGCTCTGCAACGTCTCGCACGCCTGCGCGATGTTGCGGACCAGCGTCGCGTTGGGCGGCATCTCGGTGCGCCACGCGATGTCCAGCGCGTACGCCGACTTGTACAGGTGGCTGCCCCCGCAGATCCCGCAGATCCGCGGGGTCACGATCAGGCCCGCCTGCGGGTCCTTGCCGCGCAGGATGATCTCAAAGCCCCGGAACATCGCCGCCTCGGTCCACGCCGAGGTGACCACCCCGTCGTCGATCGTGACCCGGACGTCGAGGTCGCCCTCGACGCGCCCCAACGGGCTGACGTTGAGATCGACGGTGGCCATTGGAATCCTCTCTCCTCCCCGTCCGTTCCTCGCGGTCTCCGGTCGGAGCACGCGCGGTCATCGGTCATCGGCTGCCGGGCGGCTAGACGACGAACATGTCCTCCTTCGACCACTGCGGGGCGACTATCCGGGCGGCTGCCGCGTGTGCCAGGTAGCCGAGGTGGCCACTGCCCGCCGGCACCTCCCGTGGAATGAGCCCGCCGACCTTCCGGGTCCTGAAGACCGTGCCGGGGGCGAGGTCGAAGAATGGGAACTCCGGCTCCGTGCACCCGATGCACGGCATGCCGGCGCGGGTCTTCGACGACTGGCGGTTCCACAGGATCCGGTTGCACGGGGAGTGGGTCATCGGGCCGCGGCAGCCGAACTCATAGAACAGGCAGCCCTTGCGGGTCCCGTCCCCGAAAGCCAGGGTCGACTGCTTGTATTCGAAGTACTCTGCCCTGGTGCAGCCGGTCTGGGTGAATGTCGTGAAGAACGTCCGTGGCCGGTGCAGCTCGTCGAGCGCGATGTCGGCGGCCCGGCCAGTGGCCAGCGCCACGATGATCTGCGTGATCCAGTCCGGGTGGGCCGGGCAGCCCGGAATGTTGACGACGGGCAGCCCGGAGCGCGACCGGAAGCCCGGGCCGAGGAAACCGCCGCGTTCACGCTTGTGGAACTGCAGCCCGGTGGAGTCCGTCGGGTTCGGCGCCGTCGCGGGGATCCCGCCCCAGCAGGCGCAGTCCCCGATCGCCACCACCACCTGAGCCTGGGCGGCCAGCTCGCGCACCCAGTCCTGCATGGGCCGCTCGGCGAAGACGTCGAAGCCGCCGCTTCCGTCCGGGCCGCGGATCACCGAACCCTCGAAGACGAAGATGTCGACCGGCCGCTCACCCCGCGCGCAGTCGGTGAACAGCTCCCGGGCCTGGGCGCCGTTCTCCAGCCCCAACGATGGGTGCCAGAGCAGTTCCAGCCCGAAGTCGGTGATCAGGTCGACGACGTTGGGCTCGTCGGCGTTCAGGAAGGACATCGTGTTGCCGCTGCACGCCCCGCCTTGGAACCACAGCACGGATGACATCAGCACTCCCTTCGTCGGACGGGCCGTGGTCGGCACCGCGGTCCGCCGCACCGCCCACCTCCACGAGCGGACCGAGCCCTCCGGCGAGGTGATCAGAAGCCGCTGGGCCGGGTGATCGTCGGGTGGCCCGTCGCCTCACGGAGACGTCCGGCAGAGCAGACGCTATGTCCCCCAACGCCGGACGCCTATCGACAGTGCGCGGAGGCTGCCACCAACGCGCAGTCACCAACGCGCAGTGCGGTTTGGTGAAGCGCACACGACCGGGTGAGAGTGGGGTATGCACCGGCCATCCCAGCCTGCCCTCATCGACGCCCGTGGGGCGAGCGCCGAGGCGCGGCCCGGCGAAGTGGTGAGCCGGTGCGATGCCGGCTCGGGCGGGTCACCGGATCAGGCGGGTCGCCGGAGGGTGCCGGGGGAGGACCGGGCGATGCACGAGCTGTCCGTCTGCCGATCGATCGCGGACGTCGTCACCCGGCACGCGGCCGGTCGGCCGGTCACCCGGGTGCACGTCCGGGTGGGCCAGCTGCGCCAGATCGTGCCGGAAACCCTCGCCTACTGCTGGAAGCTGATGAACGCTGGGCCCCCGGAGAGCGATGGGCCGCCGGGGAACGGCGCCGATCCCCCCGGCGGGCAGGTGCTGGCCGGGTCC
>NZ_CDWRCK010000035.1:0-17091 GCF_977927595.1 Frankia sp. CcWB3 | reverse complement strand
AGGTCGAGAGCGTGCCGGTCAGTGTGTGCTGCCGGGTGTGCGGGACCCGCGGCGAGCTGGCGGACCGGGTGCTGCGCTGCGGCACCTGCGGCGCGGCCGGCGTCACCATCGTCACCGGCGAGGAGTTCCTCGTCACCTCGTTCGAGGTGGCTTCCGACCCGGCGGCTCCCGACCCGGTAGTTCCCGGCACCGTGGAGGCGTGACGCGCGGTGGGTCGCTTCCATCCCCACCCGGAAGGGGCGCATCCCCACCCGGAAGGGGCGCCGCACGAGCACTCGGGTCCGCACTCACCGGCCGGGGTGTCCGTCGGGGACCATTCCGGCTATGGCACCGGGCCCGAACGGGTCGAGGTCCTCGAGCGGATCCTCGGGGAGAACGAGCGGGTCGCGCTGGCGAACCGGGCCGCCTTCGACGCCGCCGGCGTCACGGTGGTGAACCTGATGTCCGCTCCCGGCGCCGGTAAGACCACCCTGCTGGTCGAGACGCTGCGCCGTCTCGGCCCGCATCTGCGGGTCGGGATCATCGAGGGCGACATCGAGACCAGCATCGACGCCGACCGCCTCGACGGGCTCGGCGCGGCGATCGCCCTGATCAACACCGGTAACGGGTTCGGCGGGGAGTGCCACCTGGACGCGCCCATGGTCGCCTCGGCGCTGGGCCGGCTGCCCCTGCGCGACCTCGATCTCGTCGTTATCGAAAACGTCGGCAACCTGGTGTGCCCCGCCGAGTTCGAGGTCGGGGAGGACCTGCGCGCGATGGTGTTCGCCGTCACCGAGGGCGAGGAGAAGCCCCTCAAGTACCCGGTCATGTTCCGCTCGGCCGACCTGGTGCTCGTCAACAAGACGGACCTGCTTCCCCACCTCGACTTCGACCTCGAGGCGTTCCGGAAGAACCTCGCCGACGTCAACCCGGGCGTGGCCGTGCTGGAGGTCAGCGCCCGTACCGGCCAGGGGGTCGACGCCTGGTGCGCGTGGCTGCGCGCCCTACCCGGACAGCGCCCGGAGCCTACGATCGGCGGGGCCGTGCTCGATGACGACGGGGATCCAGCGCGGGTGGGCGCTCGACGACGGGCGCCTGGAAGGCGACGGTCTCGACGTCCGTGACCGCGAAATCGATGATCTCGACATCAGACGGCCCGAAGTCGGGTGCCTGGAAGAGGCGGATCGTCAGAGGCGGGGGCTCCTGCCGCGGCAGAGACCGCGGCGGCTCCGACGCGGAGAAGAGGGGGATCGAGGTGGTGGCGATGAGATGTCTCGCTTTCGGGGTGGGCTGCCGGAGTGGAACGAGGGGTAGGATGTCAGGGCGGTGACAGGCTTGCCCGCGGGACCTTCCGCCGCCTACGTGCCGTCTTCGGGTTCCGCGAATCGAAGCCTCACGGCGTCAGAGACGGGACATCTTGCTGAACGGGCTCAGAATGCGTTCCTGCTGGGAACCGAAATCGACGAGGACGGCGATTTCTTCTTCGACCCCGGTCACCTGGCCGAGGCCGTACCTGTCGTGGGTGACCCGGTCTCCTACGGCGAACCGCTTGCACGGCGGGGTGACCGGGGCCTTGAAGGGGCTGGTGGACAGACGGGGCCTGGGTACCGCTGACTTGGTCATCGCCTCCAGTATGCGCCTGCCGCACCGGGCGCCGCTGCTCGTCGTCGACGAAGACCAGACGATCATCGCTGCTCTCGCCGGCCAGGGCGCCCGGACGAGCGAGGTTGCCGACCTGCTGCCCGCGCGTGTCGCCGGGACTCTACCGGCCGCACCCTTGAGCGCCTGGCCTCCATCTACCGAGTGCTACCGAATGTTACCGAGGGTTATCGGTCGTGTGGGGCGCTGAGGTCGTCGATCAGCTCGGCGAGGACGAGTTCCTCGTCCACTCTGATCGCATGGTGCTCCAGCGCGGGGCGCAGGTCGGGGTCCCAGGCCGCGTCGACCGGCCGGCCAGCCAGCTCGCCGCCGGTCACCGTGGCCAGCGCCGCCTGATAGGACCGGGCGTCGAAACGCCATGGCCGCCAGCCGATCCGTTCCCGCAGCCCGTTGGCGATGCGGAGGCCGCCCCAGTCGAAGTCGCCGTGGTAGGCGAACCGCGCGCCCTGGCCGGCGAGCGCCGAGAGCAGGCCGATGACGGCGGCCGACGGCTGGCCGTTCACGCACACCAGCGGCGGGGTGCGGCCCGCCAGTTCGTCGGCGGCGCTGGCCAGCACGATCGGATTCTCACACAGGTACACCACTCCGAGGCCCACCCCGAGGTCGCCGCAGTCCTGGCCCGGGCCGACCTGGCGCAGAGTGAGCACGCAGGGCTCCCCCGCCTCACGACAGATGGCCAGGATCCGGCCGGCCGGGCTGTCCGCCCCGCCCGGCAGGCCCAGGCAGAGCACCGTGGACGACAGTTCGTCACGGTGCACCCCGGGCAGCGGCCCACGCGGCGCGGCGGCCCGCGGCCGAGCCGTCACCCGCCGGGTGGGATCCGCCCAGTACCCGGGCCGCCGCCAAGGCCAGCGTCGCCAGCGGCCGGCCGTCGTCGAGCGCGTGCGCGTCGCCGGTGCTGGTGGCGGCCAGCCGGCCCAGCGCCACGCCGGGTGAGGGCAACGCGTCGAGCACCCGGACCAGGTCGGCGACCAGCGGCACGCCGCGTCCGGGGTGCCAGCCAGCCGGCGCAGCAGGCCGGTGCTGTCCAGCCAGGACCGCCAGGGGGTGAGTTCGGGGCGCCGGGCGAGGAGGTCGTCCAGGGGCTGGTGCGCCTGCGCCCAGGCCCGTGACTGCGCCGCGGCCAGCTCCGCCCGCTCCGTGACATCCCCGGTGAGCTGGCGGACGGCGGCGGCGAGTCCGCCCGGCGCGGCGCCGCTGGACCGCAGCACCGCGTCGACCTCGTCCAACGACACGGACAGCGAGGCGCCGGCGCCGGCCCGGCGGCCCAGCAGCCGCTCGACCCCCCGCCGCTGGTCCGCGCTGGCCCGGCCGAGGGTGACTGTCCCGGTGAGCGGCCGGCCCAGCTCGATCCTGCGCCGCACCCGGTCGAGCAGCCACGCCGTGTGCTCACCGCCCAGCAGACGGCGCAGCCGTTCCACATCGCGGGCGGCTCCCGTATCGCGGGCGGCCCCGGTCGACGACGCGCTCACTCGAACGGCAGGGGCTCGGTGTCGCCGCCCTGCGCCGGATGGAGCGGCTGGGGCTGGTCGAGTAGCTGGGGCTGGTAGGGCACCGGCCGGTCGACGCGGGTGCGCTCGTGCCCGTCCCACCGCCACGGCGTGACGAGCACGGCGTCGATGCCGTCCCGGCGGGACAGCTGCGCGATCGCCAGGCCGGGGACCTGCGGGTAGCAGCCCCACTCGCGCTCGCTGGTCATCACCACATCGAGGTTGAACGCGGCGAGCAGGCCCAGGCACTTGGCCCGCGAGTCGTCGTCCACCCCGGCGAACGCCTCGTCCAGGGCGACCAGGCGGGGTGCATGCCGGTTGCCGGAGGAGTCGTAGAACGACGAGGCGGCTGCGAACAGCGGCACCGACGCCGCGAGCACCCGCTCACCACCGGATGCCGGACCGCTCGCCGGCCGCCACTGACCGTCCTGGAATCGCTGCACAGCGAACTCGTGCCAGCCGCGGTAGTCCAGGGCACGGGTCAACTGCTCGGCCCATCCGCCGGTGGTGTCCGCGCTGTGCTCCCGGTTGATCTGCTCCTGGAGGAACGCGCCGACGGCGGTCCGCTCGGCGGGGCTCCAGGCGTCGGCCGTCTGCCGCAGCAGCCGGTCGCGCACCGCGCTGAGCCCCTCGGGGGCGCTGCGGGCGACCCGCCACTGCAACCGCAGCCGCATGCCGGTCGACGTGGGCCGTTGCGCGAGGTCCGTGTTGATCCGGCGGACCTGGCTCTCGGCGTCGCTGATCAGTTCCTGCAGGGCGCCGGCCACCTCGTTCACGAGGTGGTTCTCCAGGATCTCGCGTTCCTTCGCGGACAGCAGCATCGCCCGCTGTCCGGTCTCCGCCTCCAGCGCGGCGACCAGGGCCGGGATGTCCTGCTTGCGGCCCTGGAACAGGACGTCGACCACGATCACGCCGTCGGAGACGATCATCCCGACCGAGTGGCCGTGCCGGGACAGCGCGTCGGTGAGAACCTTGTGCTCGGCCGACACCCGCTGCTGCGCCAGCTCCCACCGGCGGTCGGTGTCGTCGACGTCGTCGAGGGCGGCGTTGACCGCCCGGGCGAGCGTGATCGCAGGGTACGGCGCCCAGCCGGCAGCCGGGTCCGGGATCTCCAGGCCCGGGACGGCGACCGCGAGCAGGCCGGTGGCCGCGAACGCCCGGAGCTTCGCGACAGCCGCCTCGCGTTCGGCCGCGGCGGTGGTGATCGCCTCCCGCAACGTCTCACGCCGGCCGTGAGCCCGGCCCCGGGCGTCGAGCGCATCCCGTTCGGCGGCCCGCGCCTGCTTCTCCCGCTGCCCGCACCGGTCGAGTGCGGTGTCGACGGCGGCCAGTTTGCGGAACAGTTCGTCGACGGCGGCGCCGGCCGTCTCGACCAGGACCCGGTGACGCTCGGCGGCCGCGTCGGCCTGCGTCTGCGCCTCGGCGACCGCCTCGGCCGCCTGTTCCTGGCGTTCCAGCGTGAGGGTGAGTTCGTGTTCCGCCTCGGTCGCCGCGCGGCGGGACCGGTCCAGCGACTCCGCCGCCGGCCACAGCGCGGCCAGCTCCGCCCGATAGTCACCCAGGGCGTCCCGGACGCCGGCCAGCGCGGCCGGCTCCGCGGGCAGGCGCACGTCGCCGGCGAACTCCTCGGCCGCAGCCCGTGCCTCACCCGCGGCCTGCTGCCGGCGGGCCGCGACAGCTGCCGCCTCCTGGTGCTGGGCGTCGATCCGCCGCTTGGCCTTGTGCTCCGTGGCCAGCTGCGCGTGCGCCTCGCGCAGGTCGCCGTCGGAGGGCCGGGCCCCGTGCTCGGCGGCCAGCGAGAGCTGTCGGCCGGCCAGCTCCGCGGCGGCCGCGGCCAGTTCGTCGAGCCGTAGCTCGATCCGGGCCGCCTCGGCGCGCAGGTGGTCGAGCCGGGCCCGCCTGGCCGCCTCGCGGGCGCCCTCACCGATGTAGCCGGCGGTTTCCTTGCGCCACCCGCCGGTCAGGACCCCGTTACCGAACCGGCCGTCCACGGTGACCCAGGTCCCGATGCCCGAGGTCCCGCTGGCCGCCGGCCCGTGGGCCGCCGTCTCGTGGGCCAAGGAGTCGCCGGCCGGGCCGGGCCCACCGCGCAGGCCGATCGTCGCGAGGACGGCGGCGACCGCGGTGTCGCTCAGCCGGCCCGCGCGCGCGTCGTCGCGGTCGATCGCCGGCGTGAGCACCGCAGCCAGCCCACCCCCCGGCGCCGGCCGCCCGGGCGTGACCAGAACGTCGTCGCTGACGGGGTCGTGCAGCCGCCCGTCCGGGCCGACCCAGGCGTCGAGGATCCCGGCGGCCTCCAGCGCCGCCTCGATTCCGGCCCGGTGCTCGTCGGGCACGCCGTCGACGAAGTCGACGACCTTCCACAGCGGGGCGCCGTCCCGGCCGTCCCGCCCGTGCTCGTCGCGGGTGTGCGGGGCCGGCGGCGAGTCGTGGCCACCGGCCGCCAGCCGCTCGATCTCCTCGGCGAGCCGTTCGAGTTCCCGCCGGGCGGCCGTCTGCTCGCCGTCGAGGACGGCCTGCCGGCGGCCGAGACCGGCGGTGGCCAGCCGCGCCGCCTCGTCCACCGCGGTGGTGACCGGGTTGGGCCCGTCGAGCGTGTCCACCCAGCCGGCCAGGGCCGCCAGCGCGGCGTCCGGGTCGGCCGGCCGCAGGTAAGCGCAGCCGGCCAGGTAGGCCGTGCAGGCCGAGACGAGGCCCGCCCCGCGCTGGGCGGTCAGGTCCTCGGCCGCCGCGATCCGCTCGGCGGCGGCCTGCTGCTCGGCAGTGATCCGGTCCAGGTCGTCCCGGGCCGCGCGCAGCAACCCGTCGAGGCGGTTCACGGCGGCGCCCTGCTGCCCGACCAGGGCCTCGGCGGATCGCCGGGCGTCGCGGTACGGCGGTTCCCCGCCGTCCAGCTCGGTGAGCACCGCGGCGTGCCGGCCGGTGACCAGGGCGGCCTCGGCCGCCAGCCCGGCGGCCCGGACCGCGGCGTCGAAGCCCGCCGCGTCGGCCTGGACCGTGCGTTCCGCCCCCGTGAGCCGGCGCTTCCGGTCGCCGGCGGCCTCGGCCGCGGCCCGGCTGTCCCGGTCCCGCTGGGCGGCGAACCGGGCGAGCCGCCCGGCATCCTCCTCGGCGCCCCGCAGCGCCGCCGCGTCGCGCATCTCCGGGCTGTCCCGCAGCGCGTCCCGCCGGGCGGTCAGTGTGGCCTTCGCCTCCTCCACCTCGGTGAGCGCCTGCTGCGCGGCCGTCAGGGCCTCGACCGCCGCCTGATGCGCGGCGTCGGCCTCGGCGAGATCCCGCCCGTGCTGCTCGTAGCGGCTGTGCGCCTGTCGCGGCGGGGCGGCGTACCGTTTCGCGGCCACCCGGGCGTACCGGCGGTAGTGGGTCAGGAACGCCTGCGCCGCCGTTTCCGCCTCGGCGAGGGCGCGCAGCGTCTCCCGTTCCTCGTCCAGGCCCCGGAACGCCTCGGCCACGGTGACCACGAGCGCGGGGTCCAGCGGCGGCAACGCCTCGGTGAGTGCCCGGGAGAGCAGCTTCTCGTCGGGCTTCTTGGACAGCTGCGGCTGGCGTAGCTGGATCAGGAGGTTGACCAGGGCCTCGTACCGGTGCCCGCTGAGACCGAACAGCGCTTCGTCCACGGCACGGCGGTAGTCCGACGCGGTGTCATACACCGCGCCGTGGCCGTCGACGGCGTCTTTCAGTTTGTCCCTGGTCAGCGGCACCCGGGTCGGGCCGACCAGGGACAGTTGCGGACCGGTCCGCTGGCGGGTCACGAAGAACCAGTGCCGGACGATGCCGCGCCCGCTGACCGCCTTCAGACCGGCCCCGATCGTGCGGTACTCGGGGACGCCGTCACCGCCCAGCCGGCCGAACTCCAGCCAGGTGTAGCCGAGCCGCTCGGGATGCGGGTGCCGGCCGCCCAGCAGCAGGTTCCATTCCATCCGCTTGTTGCGGTCACCGTCCGGTTCGACCCGGTGCGCGGCCAGCTCGCCGTCCAGCAGGAACGGGAGCGTCAGCGCCAGGACCTTCGACTTGCCGGTACCGTTGTTGCCGCGCAGCAGCAGCCGCCTGTCGTGGAAGTGGAATTCTTCCACGTCGTAGTAGAAGAGGTCGACGAGGCCGGCGCGCAGCGGCTGCCAGCGGTCCTCTCGGGCCGGAACGGGAATCGCGGTCGAGGCCGGGGACGGTGTCGTGGCCGATGCCGGTGCCGATGTCGTGGACGCGCGGGTCGGTGCCGCGGGCACACGGGGCGAGGTGCTCATCGGCGGCTCGTCTTCTTCCTTCTGACCGGACCGCTTCTGACCGGACCGGCGCCGCCCGCCCGGCTGTCGTGGATCGTCGGCGCCTCGACGGCGTAGCGCGTGATCGCGGGCCGGGCGAGCACCGCCGGTGGTTCGCCGGCCTGGCCCGGCACGTCCGTGACCAGCCGCAGCGCGCAGCTTGTCCAGCGCCATGGCGAGCAGCTCGGCGTCGGCACCCGGTTCGGTGACGCCCCGCCGCCAGTAGGTGGAATGCTCGGCCGCCATCTTCCGAACGTAGCCACGCAGCCGGCCGACCGGCACCGGCCCCGCGGAATCTGGCTGGGCGGCGAGATACTCGGCGACCAGCAGGGTCACGTGGCCGTCGGTGCGCTGTTCCGGCATCCGTACGTCGGTGAGCTCGTCGTCGGGGTCGACCATCGCGATCCCTTCCGTGCGCATCTCGGCGATCAGACCGGTGGCGTCCTCGATCCGTCTGGTGATCGCCCGGCGCTGGCTGATCAGGTAGGCGCGCTCGTCCTCGGCGAGCTCGTCGTAATAGACGACGGGATCATCGAGCAGCCGGCGGGTCAACCGGTGGCGAAGCGACCGGTTGCGCAGGTCGTCGGTGTCGGGGACGGGCTCGTGGGTCAGCTCGGCGAGCCGCGCCCCGATGTCGTCGGCGTCGATGGTCGACGGGCCGCGGGTACCGGTCAGCAGCGACGCGAGCACCCTGCGGCGTACGTCGTACAACGCGTCGCCGCTGTCGCGCAGATAGGCGTCCTCCTCGCCGGCGACCCGATCCAGCACGCCGAGCGCGAGCAGCAACCGGACCACCGCCACGAGGTCGGAACGTTCGTCCCGGCGGCTGAGGGTGAAGGTGACCCCGGTGCGGGCCAGTTCCGGGTCGCTCGCCGCGACCAGCACCCCTTCGGCCAACCGGCCAAGGGTGATCTGGGTGTCCGCCGCCTCCAGCACCGACAGCGCGAGGCACAGCAGGACGTAGCGGCGCCGCCCGAACGGCGCTCGACCCTTCCCCTCCCGCGCCGGGTGCGTGTCGTCCTGGATGGTCGCCGCCGTCTTGAACAGCCGCGCCGACTCGGCGTCGACGACCAGCCGCCAGCCGGTTTCGGCGGCGAGCCACTCGCGCAGCTCGGAGGCGTGCCGGCGGACCAGCCGCAGGACCTCGTCGTCCGCGCCGGCGGTGCGTAGCGGCCCGGCCAGCAGCGCGCGCAAGGCCCTGCGCCGCGCGGCCCGGTTCTCCTCGGCGACCGAGTCCGCCGTCATCCGGACACCCGTCCGGTCTCCAGCAGCTCGAGCCGGTCCGGCCCACCGGCGAGTACGACCGGATCGAGGTCGTCCATCCGGCCATTCAGATCGTTTTGCCGGTTTCGGTCATTCCTGTCGTTCAGGCCATTCAGGCCGTTCCAGGCCGCCGGACGCGATGCCGCACCGGCCAGGTCGACGATCTCGACGGTGTGTTCCGGGCTGTCCAGGACGCCATCCTCGGTCTCGATCCGCGCCACCCCCCCCGCCGGGGACGAGGGTGAGCCGGATCAGGACCGTGCCGTCGCTGGACGTGGTCTCCACCTCGGTATCGCCCGGCAGCCTGGCGGCGAGCGCGTCCCCGAGCAGGCCGAGGAACAGCCGGAACGCCTGCCGGTCCAGGACGCCGAGCTGGGACAGCAGTACCGGCCCGTCGGTGGCGAGCCGGGCCCGAGCGGACGCGGCCTGCTCCGCCTCCCGCGCGGCCTGCTCGGCGAGCAGGCCGCCGCTGCTGCGCGCGGTCCGTGACCCGGTTCGGCGTTCCGCGCCGCTCGTAGGAACCGGTCCGGCGCAGCTGCGGGCTGATCCGCATCGGCGGCGCCTCCTGCCAGGCGGCGACGGTCTCCTGGCTGACGGTGAGATGCCGGGCCGAGGCCAGGCCGAAGGCGGCCCGCCACAGCCGGTGGGCCGCCGCGTCGTCAGGGGCCTCGGCAAACCAGCGGGCGAGCGTGCGGAAGTCCGCCGACCGGTCCGAACGGCCGGTACGGCGCTCGTTGAGTGCGGCGACGGTGTCGATGAGCTGGGTGATCGCGGTGATCGCCGCGCCCCGCAACAACCGTGCCTGGGAGGGACGGCGTGAATCCGCCGACACGAACCAGTCGTGCAGGCCGCGCCAGCGGTTGCGCCAGCCGTCCAGGGCCGCGGCGACCGCGGCGTCGTAGGCGGTCCGAATCCGCTCGGCGTCGGTTCGCCCGGCTCCGGTCCGTCCGGGGTCGGATACCCCGGATACCTCGGAGTCGGATATCTCGGGCACGTCGGGCACGGCGTCGGTCGCCTCCCGACGGGCCGCGAGCAGCAGCAGGCGTTCGACGCCGGCCCCCTCGACCTGACCCAGCAGGGTGGCGATCTCCGCGCCCCGGTTCGCCAGCTCGGCGATGAACCGGTTGATGTAGTCGATGAGCCGTTGCTTGTAGGCGAGGAACGCGTCCACGTCACCGTCCGAGAAGTCGATCACTCGGCGGAGGGACGTCATGAACGCCTGAGCGTTGTCGGCCAGTCCGGTGAACCGCTCCGCCAGCCCCAGCAGCAGCAGGTGTACCTTCGCCGGGTCGAGATCGGCGGCGTCGCCGGCCGTCATCTCCACCAGGGCGCGCAGCTGGGCGGCGATGTCCTCCAGCGCCACCGACTGCAGGGCGCCCCGGCGGCCGATCGCCACCTCGTAGACGGCGATCGCCTCCTCGGCCGCCTGCCCGGCCGGGGTCAGCTGGTACAGGTAGCGCGCCCGGTGGAAGTCCGCCACCGTGGTCACCCGGCCGGTGTCCGGGTCGGCCCGCAGGTTGCCCCACTCAACGAGCTTGTCCAGCGCGGCGATGATCGACTCGGTCTGCCCTGGCCGCCCCAGGTCCGCGAGCACGTCCTCGGGGCGCATGTGGACGATGAACCGGTCCCGCGCCCGCGCGAACGTCGTCAGCACCTCCCGGTAGACGTCCGCGTTGGGGGCGCTCAGGTGCGCGAACGGCTGCCGGGGCGGCGCATCACCGCCGGCTGCCGGCCCGGTCTGTCCGTCGCTCGTCACACCGCCTAGTATCGCCCACCATGCTACTGCGTGAACGGCGGGTGACCGGCTACCAGTGACACTACTGACGCGCGTCTGACGCGCGTCTGTCTGTACCTGCTGCGGGGGTGATGTTGCTGGCTGTCGGACGGCGCTTGACGATTGCGACGGTGGCGGTATCGCTGATGATACCATTCCGGGCGTGGCTATGACCTTGCGCTTGACGGACGCCGAGACGGAGGCGTTGCGGCGCCGCTCCGAGCTGGAGCAGCGGTCGATGCAGGAGGTCGCCCGGCAGGCGATCCGGGAGTACATCGAGGCGCACAACCGTGCGGAGCTGCTGGACCGGGTGTTGGACGAGGAGCTTCCGCGGTACGCCGAGGCGCTCCGCCGGCTCGGCGAATGATCTATCTGACGCTGCCCGAACTGCTTCACGTCGCCGAACGGACGCTCGGAGCCGAGCCCCAGGTCCGAGATCATGGCCTGCTCGAATCCGCGCTGGCCCGACCGCGGGCGACCGTCTTCGGTCACGACGCGTATCCCACCCTCGACGGCAAGGCCGCTGCGCTGCTGCACTCTCTCGCCCGTAACCATGCGCTCGTCGACGGGAACAAACGCCTCGCTCTCGCCGCGCTCATCGTCTTCTATGGTCTTAACGGCCGCCGTCTGACGCTGACCAACGAGGGCGCCTACGACCTGGTGATCAGCGTCGCGGCGGGGGCGTGCGATTCTGTCGAGGAGATCACCAGGATTCTCGCGGAGGCGAGCGAACCCGGTCGATGAGAGTCGCCTCGTGGCAGCCGTCCAATGCGTCATGACCATGACGGCAGAGGCGTCACGCGACCAAGAAAATATATGCTGTGAGCTGCGTCGACACCGCTATAATGATCGAACTCTGAAGTGGTGAGACCGGACAGGCGGGGGTGGTCGTGGAGCCGCGCCAGCTGAGCCTTGAGCTCTTGTCGAGATCCGCGTCGGTCCCGCGATTGGCTTGATCTTCAGGCGTGATGGACCGGGGGACCGCGGATGTTCGGCCATCACGCCATCGGCGCGGTCTCACTCCTCGACCAGGGCGTCGTCTCCCATCACGCCGCGCAGGCTGGCGATGGCCTGCTCGAGCGCGTCGATCGTGATCTCGCGGTCGGGCGCGCTCACTTCTCCCATGGCCTCCTCGGCGAGTTCTGACCAGGCCTGCTCAATGGCGGGTACCAGCGCCTGGCCCGCATCCGTCACCACGATGCGCACCTGGCGGCGGTCGGTGGCGACCGGCTCGCGCCGGAAGTACCCGGTCTTCTCGAGTCGCGCAAGGCTGCGGGTCGCGGTCGGCGGCTCGACGCCGAGCCGGGCCGCCAGCTCCGAAATCGTCATCCCGCCGCGATCTTGGGCCAGGTGCCACAGCAGCACGTCCTGGCCGGGGTGGAGCCCGAGCGCGGCGAATCGGCGCGCCCTCGCGGCGCGGTAGAGCTTGCCCATCTTGGTCAGCGCCCGGTTGAGGCGCATGGCTTCGCCTGCGTCCACGCTGGCTATCGTATATTTACATAGTCGGCTAACATATAGCTGGCTAATAGGTGTTCGGCTAATCGTTTGGGAGGATGATTATGGATCTTGGGTTCGAGGGTCGGATCGTGTTGGTCACGGGGGCGTCAGGTGCGATCGGCGCCGCGGTCGCCAGGTTGTTCGCGCATGAGGGTGCCTACGTCGGCGTGGGCTGGCACCACAACGAAGAGGGTGCCCGGCGCCTCGTCGACGCGATCGTCCGTACGGGCGGGAAGGGGGTGGCGGTGCGGCTGGACCAGCGGGACCACGGCTCGGTCGAGGCCGCGGTGGGTGAGGTGCGGACCACGCTCGGGGAGATCACGGTCCTGGTCGCGAACGCGGTCGCATGGCCGACGGGGCCGACCGAGACGTGGGAGAGCCTCACCGACAGCCTCACCGCAAACGTCACCGGGACGATGGCAGCGGTCGGCGCCGTGCTGCCCGGCATGAGGAACGCCGGGTGGGGCCGGCTGGTGCTGGTGTCCTCGGACCTCGTCGAGCAGCCGCTGCCTGCGGCGGTCTCCTACCCCGCGGCGAAGGGATCGCTCGAGACCGCGGCCCGGGTGCTCGCGGCGCGAGAGGCGCGGTACGGCATCCTCACGAACGTCGTACGGCCCGGCTTCACCCTGACCGATCGGGCGCTGAGTGCACCGTGGCTCGGCCAGAAGGCCGTGGATGCTGAGGCAGCGAAGACGCCGACCGGCGGCATCTGCACGCCCGAGGACGTCGCCTCCGCCGTCGCCTACCTCGGGTCGGCCGCCAACAGTCACATCAACGGCGAGGTGCTGTCGGTGACGGGTGGACGGCACCTTACCCGTTAGGACCCCGCGCGTTCTTGCCGAACCGCTCAGCCGCCTCCAAGATCGCATCTTGCATTGCGGAACTGCCGGTATGGCCTGAGTCGTCGATTACCTTCAGCTCCGCGCCCGGCCATGCCTTGGCGAGCTCCCAGGCGGTCTTGAGCGGGCCGCTCAGGTCGAGTCGGCCGTGAATCAGCACCCCTGGGATCCCGGCGAGCCGGTGTATGTCGCGCAGCAGTTGGCCGTCCTCAAGCCAGGCGTCATGCGCGAAGTAGTGCACGCAGATCCGGACGAAGGCCATCATCGCGTCGTCGGCTTTGGCACTGTACTGGCCCGGCGTGCCGAGCGTTTCGTGGGCGATGACGGCGTCTTCCCAAGCGCACCAGGCCCGCGCTGCCTTGACCCGGACTGCCTCGTCCGGGCTGGTGAGCAGCCGGTTGTAGGCGGCTACAAGATTGCCATCCCGGTCGTCTGCCGGCAGCCCGTCGCGGAATGCCTCCCAGGGGGCTGGTAGCAGGCGGCCGACGCCGCGGTAGAGCCAGTCGATCTCTTCGGGCCGGGTCATGGTGACTCCGACGATGATGATCTCGGAGACTCGTTCGGGGTGGCGCTCGGCATAGGTGAGGATCAGTGTCGAGCCCCACGAGCCGCCGTAGAGGAGCCACCGGTCGATGCCCAGGTGCTCGCGTAGCCGTTCCATGTCGGCGATGAGGTGCTCGGTGGTGTTGTGCTCCAGGCTGACGGTCGGGTCGGAGGCGTGCGGCCGGCTTTCACCGCAGCCGCGCTGGTCGAACAGGACGATCCGGTAGACCTCGGGGTCGAACATTCGGCGGCTGCCGCGGCGCCCGCCGCTGCCGGGGCCACCGTGCACCCACAATGCCGGCTTCCCGGCTGGGTTGCCGCTGGTCTCCCAGTAGATCTGGTTGCCCTCGCCGACCTCGAGGAGGCCGTGCGCATACGGGTCGATGGGTGGGAACGACTGCCGCATCTGCTGCCCTTCGGAAGGGAAGACGGGAACCTGCGAGATCGCCGGTGGCTGAAGCGACTACCGTCCTGGCCGGCCAGCCTTCGCCGGATCCTCACCTGCCTGATCCCGTTCCGCCTCCTGCAGCAGGTCTGGCAGGCCTGGACCGCCACCCCGATGCCTCACCTACTCCGCGAACTGATCGACATGCTCGCCGCCGGACACCGGCTCTGTCTCTACCTACCCAGTAGATCACAAACGGGACGGTCATCAGCCCCAGCGCCGGCTCAGCTTTCGGCGGGGGGGATGTTGGGGTTGAGCCGGAATCGGTTCTCCGGGTCATAGGTGCGCTTCACTCGCCGCAGCCGCTCGACGTTGCGCCCCCAGGCCCGTGCCCGGTCGGCGTCGTCGAGATCCGCGTCGCCGCCGAAGTTGAGGTAAGTGCCCGATGCGGACCGAAGCTTGACGGCCTCGCTGTAGGCATTGCGCACCCAGCGGATGTTTGCGTCGTCTTCGGCGGGGTCCAGCCAGTTTCCGTCGATGCTCAGCAGGTACCGAGCGATGCGGTCACCGAACGCGGTTTCGGTTGTCCCTACACGTGACATGGCGCCTCCCAGGAGAGGCAGGTGCACCATCGTCGTCGGGTGCGGGCGGTCGTGGCTGATGCGCGCCACGAACGTGGTCGCGTCCTCATCGAGTCTGTCCAGGTAGACGGACTTCCAGTAGCTCTGGAGTCCGCCCTTAGGGAAGAAGGGATCGAGGGAGGATTGCGCTGTCCGGTACGACAGGGCCTGGCTCATGTCGGCAAGCGGCGTGCCAAACTCGGAAAGCGCCCGGCACGCTCGCTGACCCTCGTCCGGGGCGCCGGCATACAGGGCGGCCGTGATGAGCACGTCGCGGTTGTGCACGGCGGGCGGGAGCGTCGGTGCATCCGGCAGCGACCACAGGAGGGCACGGCTGGTGACCTCGTCAGGGACGGTGGACGTCCAGTCCTGCCAGCGGGGAAGCACCTCGGTAACGGCGTCGATCGGGTGGACGATTATGCCGTTCCAGACCATCGGGCCCAACGGATAGGCCTCGAACTCGAAGGACACCACCACACCGAAGTTGCCGCCCCCGCCACGCAACGCCCAGAACAGGTCCTCATGTTCGGTCCCGTCGCACCGTATGATCTTGCCGCTGGCTGTCACGACCTCGGCGGCGCGCAGCGCATCACAGGCCAGACCGTATTTGCGGTGGAGCCAGCCGATTCCGCCACCGAGTGTCAGACCCGCGACGCCCGTGGTCGACACGACCCCGCCAGGTACCGCGAGTCCATACAGCTGCGTCTCACGGTCGACGTCGCCCCAGGTCGCACCACCCGCCACTCGCACACGTCGCTGATCCGGGTCGACCCAGACACCCCGCATCATCGACAGATCGATCATCAAACTGTCGTCGGCCGTGCAGGTCCCGGCGATGCTGTGGCCGCCGCCGCGGACAGCGACGAGCAGGTCCCGCCTGTGGGCGAGGCTGACGGCGTCGACGACGTCGGCGGTCCCGGTGCATCGGATGATCAGACCAGGTCTGCGGTCGAGCATGGCGTTCTGGACGACTCGGATGTCGTTATACCCCAGGTCGTCCGACGTCAGAACCTGCCCGCGGAAGATCGTGCGGATCTCCTCGACCGTCTCGTCCGAGAGCGTCTGCCGTTCGCCATCCAGCGTGAGTATCTGTGCCGACATCGAGCGATCTCCCCTCATCGCTTGCCGATGTCTCCGGTGGGCATCGGTCTGCGTTACTCGCTTCTACAGGGTGACGCGACGGCTGGATCGTCGCAAAATAACCGGTGGGAGCTGCGTCATTTTCTTGATGTGGACGATCACGAAATTTCCCAGCCGTGAGGGGCTGACGGTCACGTAATTCCTCACTCCGATCACGTAATTCCCTGGGAGTGCGTGTCGGGTTTGGGCTGGTCCGCCGGTCGGAGGGGGTTTTGTGCACCCAGCCAGCACCAATGCGAACCTGAACCTGTAGGTCACCCCTGAAGGGGAGTGCCACGAAGACTGCCGGCAACCGGTCCTGTCGTGGGGTCCCGCGCCTGCCTGCTGCGGATGTTGTGTTCGGACCCGGAGTGCTTCTACTGGCCCCGTTCACCTGGAGGCGGGTTCTCCTCCGACTCGCCGGGTCGGCCCTCGGCATTCCTACGGTCGTCGCTGCCGGAAACATTGCAGATTGGGCACTTGTTTGCTGGAATGCTGTGCTTGCATTGTGCTGGCAGACTCGGCATGCCTCTTGTGGACATTAATTCTCACCTCACGTGGCCGATGTACGGTTCCGTAGCGCCCGGTTAGCGTGTTCGTCCCGCAGGATGACAGTCAGTTCGGCGAGTGCGGCCAATATTGCCACTCCGAACCCGGCCCACCGCCATCCCGTCTCTGCACCGGACAGCGGCGTGCCTGCGGAATAGGAAGCTGGCGGTGTCATGATAATGGCAACGCCTACGGCGAGCAAAACAATGCCGGCGTTGTAGGTGCGCTGGCAACGCCGGTACCATCGTGGCCAGGTTTCCATGTCGGCCCGTTGGACCTGAGCGCGTGCATGCTCGTCGACGTCGGGATCGAGATCCGAGATGCGGCCCCAGGCTTCCACGTCCTGCTTGCTGTAGAGCACGGCGCGTCCGTGGAAGCCGAACTGCACGCACGCGACGAAGGCCACACAAGCTACTACCATGGCCAGCATCGCCGCGCCTGGCCACCGAAGCGATGTGGGTGCCTGCGCGATGACGCCGAGGAGGGTCAGGGAGAACCCAGCGAGTAGCGGCGCGGCGACACCGACCTTGGTGTCGAAGGCGGCTGGCTGGCCGAAGTCACCGGGCCCGGACCATCGTGGCCCCGGGTTTCGACCAGAGGCTGGTGAATCGGGGCTGGGTGGCGATGGCGGGGGAGCGTCGGTGGCTGACATACCTGGACTCTGCCCTCGATGGTTCCGCCGCGCTGGCTCTTCTGCGCCTGACAGCGTACAACGCTGTGGGATGGCCCGATGTGAAAGCTCTGCGGAGAGTAGATACTCCTGCCGTCGAGGCGGGGGACGGGGAGTGTGAGTGGTGAGTTTCGCCCGTCGCCGCTGGTTCGACCTTCTCTGCCGAGACGTGCTTCAGCTGGCCGGCTCGTCGGCAGGCGTGAGCCACGCGTATGTGCCGGTGCGTCATCGGCCACTTCTGGGAGCGGCTGCCGTGGTGGCGTGGATCTGCCGGAGCGCGAGCATCGCCATGACCACCTCGCAGATTGTGGAGCGTCTAGGGCCTGTTTGGGAAGTATGTCCCGAGGCTGGCCGTGGATCTGATGGTGATTTTCGGATTGCATGATCCGTTGTGTGGCGCGGGGTGACCTGACGAACGAGCGGTGGGCCGTGCTGGAGCCGTTGC
>NZ_CDWRCK010000034.1:0-22842 GCF_977927595.1 Frankia sp. CcWB3 | reverse complement strand
GGCCAGACCGTACCCGGGTCCGGAGGCCCCGCGACGTTGGCGGCCGCGACGGCCGGGAGACGGTCAGCTTATGCAGTGACCACCATCGCGCGGCGGCCGAATTTGGGGGAGCCAGTCACGGTCCAGGGACCGCAAACCGTGCTCAGGTCCCCCAGATTCGCCGGCCGGCAGCCGGCAGGTCACCGCGCTCAGGACAGCCCGGCCCGGTGCGCGCGTCGCCAGAAGGCACCCGCACCGAGCAACAGCGCCGCCAGTACGGCGAGGACGCCGATCTGCCCACCGGTATAGGAAAGCGAGTTCCCGCGGGGATCCGTCCCGGTCCTGTCCGGGGCGGGGTGCCGAGACGCACCCGTGCCGGCGGACGCTCTGGAGTCCCCATCACCACCACGGCCATGGTCCCCGCCACCGCCACCGCCACCGCCACCGCTGCCGCTGCCGCTGCCGCTGCCGTGGTCGCCGCCGCCGCTGCCGTGGTCGCCGCTGCCGCTGCCGTGGTCGCCGCCGCCGTCGAGAGCCCGGAGCGAGACCTGGTCCGGCACCTCGTCGATGGAACGCGAGCTTTCCGCCACGGAACGCGACGGGCCATCCGCGGGGCGCGAAGCCGCGACCGGAACCGCGGTCAGCACAACCAGCATGCTCGTGAGCACGGCGGCACCGCCGGAACGCAATCCCATGGTGGTTCTCCCCCAGCAACCCGACTCGGCGCAGCCCGACCAGACGACGTCGGACGGTACCGATAGTCACTATGCGTGTCCAGAAGACGACAGGATCGACACGCCGACGGTCCGCCGCCCCACGTGCGTCCCTGGTAGCGGATCAGGCGTCGGCCTCGTCCGGCGTGGGTGTGGCCACGGGCGGAAACGCGCCGCCCGTCCCGGGCAGCCTCCTCGGGCAGCCTCCTCGGGCAGCGGTCCGGGCGGGACAAGCCGGAAGCCGGCGATTGTGTCGGAGACAGGTCGTAAGGTCGATCAGGCGGAGACGCGGACGGCAGCTAGCGTCGCGCCGCCGCGCCCTGACCCAGCCCCCGGCCGAGGAGCCCGATGTCCGCCCGTGATCAGGTCCGTGGCCGGTCGCTTCGGCTCTTGGACTACCTGGCCGCGCTCGCCGCCGAACGGCGCGGTGCCCCCCGTCGCCAGCTCGCCGAGTACGTCCCCGCTCCACTCCTTCCGGCTGACGTCCCGTCCCATCCGGGGATCCGGTTCGGCCCGACAACGCAGCGGGAGAGCTGGCTGGAGGTCGCCCGGGTACCCCAGCCGGCCGCGCCGAGCTGGCCACCCCCGCTCGACCGCTACCTGGCCGGGACGGTGGTGAGCCCGGACGCCCCACCTACCATCCCCGCCCATCTCCTGGACGCGGAGGCCGTCGAGCGGACCAGGGAGCGCGAGCCTCCCGCTCCCGGCGTCCCGAGCGAGGAGCGGGACGCTCCGCCGGGCGCCGTCGCCCTGCTCGACGCCTGGGTGCGTCAGGTGTGGCGGCCGTGGGCGCCCGGGGCACGCGCCGCCCGCGACGCACGCGCCCTCTACCAGCGCCTGTTCGACCTGCGCCTGCGGCTGCAGCGCGAGGCCGCGACCGTGGAGCTGGCCTGGGGGCACTCGGTGCTGTGCTGGCGGGTCGGCGACGCGACGATCATCCATCCGCTGCTCGTCACCCGCATGGTGCTGACGGTCGATCCGGACTCCGGGGTCATCCGGCTGCATCCCGACGGTCCGGCGAGCCTGGAGACCGAGCCCCTGCACGGCCTCGGCCTCCCCGGTCTGGACGAGATGTCGGCCCTGCGCGACCGGCTGCGGACGGCGCCGGCCGATCCGTGGGACGCCCCGGCCCGGGCCGAGCTGCACCGCCAGATCCTCGCCCCGCTCGGGCTGGACGCCCGCGCGACCACCGGTCCGGTGCCCCCGCCGGGGCCGAGTCCCGTCCTGGTCGACACCTGGGCGGTGTACGTGCGGCCGCGGCCGGCTCTGCAGGCGCAGTTCTACGCGGAGCTGCGGACCGCCCTCGCCGAACGGGACGTGCTCCCCGAGGCCATCGCCGCCGTGGTCGCCGACGACAGGCTCGTCGCCGCCGCGCTCGGCGCGGACGAGCGGGCCGACGGCGCCCACGCCGACGGCGCCCACGCCGATCGAGGCCGTGGCCGGCGCAGTCACGACAACTCTCCCGCGGGGCTCGGTGAACGCCTGCTGATGCCGCTGCCGACGAACGCCGACCAGGAGCGGATCGCCCGGCAACTCGCGGGCGCCCGCGGGGTCACCGTGCAGGGGCCGCCCGGCACCGGCAAGAGCCACACCATCGCGAACATGATCTGCCACCTCGTGGCGCACGGGCAGCGGGTGCTCGTCACCGCGCAGGACGAACAAGCCCTCACGGTGCTGCGCGACAAGATCCCGCGGGAGCTGCGCGACCTGACCGTCGCCGTGCTCGGGTCGAGCCGGGCCGACCTCGACGAACTGCGCGCCGCTGTCGTAGAGATCTCCGGGGCGGTCAGCGAGGTCGACCCGGCGCGGGAGACCGCGGCCGTGAAGGCCCTCGCCGAGGAGCTGGACGCCGCCCGCGCCACCGCCCGCACCCTCGAACTGCGGATGATCGACCTGCTGGCCAGCGAGGCGCGGGAGTTCGACCTGCCGCACGGGCGGGAACGCGCGCCGGAGGTGGCGAGCTGGCTGGCCGAGCGCGCGGACGAGTTCGGGTTCGTCCCCGACCGGCTCGACCCCACCCACGCGCTTCCGCTCAGCCCGGCCGAGCTCGCCGAGCTCTACCGGACCGCGCGCGAGATCACCCCCGCCGACGCCCGGGCCGCCGCGAGCAATCTGCCGGACGACCTGCCGGACGGCGCGTCGCTGCCGGGCGCGGTCACCCTCGGCCGGCTGCACGACGAACTCGACGAGATCCGCGCCGGGCTCGCCGACCTCGAACAGGCCGGCCTGTCCGTCGACGCGCTCGACGCGCTCGATGCCGACAGTGCCGACAGTGCCGACGGCGTCCGTGCCCTGGTCGAGGACACCCGGGCCGCCGCCGACCGGCTGCGCCGGCTGTCGGTCGGCTGGCTCGCCACCGCCCGGGCGCAGTGCGCGCCGTCGGGTGAGCAGGCCGGGTTCTGGGCCGACCAGGCCACGGCCCTCGCCGCCGAGGTCGCCGAGCTGCGCCGCCTGACCACCCTCACCTTCGGCCGTTCCATCGAGCTGCCCACCGGTGACTCGCGGGTCCAGCTGAGGCTGCTCGCCGACCTGCGGGGCCGCTTCGCCGCCGGCCGGGGGATCCCCCGCCTCGGCGGGCGGGAACTGCGGGACCTGCACGACGCGGTGCGCGTTGACGGGCTGGTCGCACGCACGGTGGGCGATGTGGCAATCGTCGAGGCAGAGGTGCGCCGCCGTCAGACGCTGACCGCCGCCGCCACCCGTCAGGCCGCGATCGCCGCCGCCCTCGGCGGCGAGGCCGTCGAGCCCGCGGCACCCGACGTCCTCACCCGGCTCGACGCGGTCGCCGGCGGCCTCGCCGATGCCGTCGACTGGGAACGCCGGGCGGCGCCGGAGCTGTTCGCCCGGCTGCGCGCCGTCTTCCCCGCCGTCTTCCCCGCCGTCTTCCCCACCGGCTTCGCCTCCGGCCATCGCGCCGGCTTCCCCAGCGGCCATCCCACCGGCCATCGCGTCACGACGGCGCCTTCCGACCCGGACACGCTTTCCCACCTCGCCGGCCTGCTTGCCGCGGCGACCGGCCGACGGCGCGAGAAGGAGATCGTCGGTGCGCTCGCCGTGGTGGAACGGGCGCTCACCGAGGGAGGCCGTGGCCCGCAGGCCGGCCGGGTGTGGGCCGGCCTGCACGAGGCGCTGGCCAGGCGGGACCTGGCGGCCTGGACGGCGCTGCTCGACGAAAGCGCCCGGCTGGCGGCGCTGCGCCCCGACGTGGAACGCCGGGACCGGCTCGCGGCCCGGCTGCGCGCGGTCGCGCCACTGTGGACCGACGCCATCCTCACCGGGCAGGGTGACCCGCCGGGCTGCGGTGATCCGGTGCAGGCCGGTGATCCAATGCGGGCCGGCGATCCGGTACGGGCCGGCGATCCGGTACGGGCCGGCGAGGCGTGGCGCTGGCGCCAAGCCCAGACCTGGCTCGACGACCTGCACGCCGACGGCGACCTCACCACGCTCGGCCGTCAGCTCGCCGACGCCTCGCGGCACGTGCGCGCCCTGGTGCTGGAGACCGCGCGTCGCTCCGCCCGGCTGGGCCTGGCGATCCGGCTCGGCGATTCCCAGCGCCGGGCGCTGACCGGCTGGGTGCAGGCACTCGACCGGATCGGGAAGGGCACCGGGAAGTACGCCCCGCGGTGGCGCGCCGAGGCCCGGGCCCACATGCGGGCGGCGATGGGCGCCGTACCGGTGTGGATCATGCCGACGCACCGGGTGATGGAGAGCTTCGAGCCGGGCGCCGACGACCTGTTCGACGTGGTCATCGTGGACGAGTCCAGCCAGTGCGACCTACTGGCCCTCGGCGTGCTGAGCCTGGGCCGCAAGGCCGTCGTCGTCGGCGACGACGCCCAGACGAGTCCGGAGGCCGTCGGCATCGAACGGGCCAAGGTGCATGCCCTGATGGACGCGCACCTGCCCGACGTCGCCCAGCGTTCGCTGCTCGACGTGGAGGCGAGTCTCTACGACACCGCGGCCCGGGTCTTCCCGCGCACCATCGTGCTCAAGGAACACTTCCGCTGCCTGCCCGACATCATCGGCTTCTCCACCCGCTTCTACGACCAGCAGATCCTGCCGTTGCGGGAGGATCCGGAGCTCGCCATCGGCGCGCCGCTGCGACCGGTCCGGGTCCCCGGGGGCGCCCGGTCGCAGACCCGCTTCGGCGACGCGAACCCGGCGGAGGCGCAGGCCCTTGTCGAGCGGGTCCTCGCCTGCTGCGCCGACCCGGCCTACGAGGGGATGAGCATGGGCGTGGTCACCCTGCTCGGCGCCGGCCAGCCCCGCCTCATCGAACACACCCTGGTCGAACGGCTCGGGGAGCGCGAGTTCTCCCGCCGCGACCTGCGGGTCGGCGACCCGTACCAGTTCCAGGGCGACGAACGGGACGTCATCTTCATCTCCGTCGTCGCGGACGACAACCGCTCGGCCGCCACCCGCCGCCGTGACCAGCAACGGGTCAACGTGGCCGCGAGCCGCGCCCGCAACCAGATGTGGGTGTTCCACAGCGTCGACCCGGCCACGCTGCGCGACGACGATGTGCGGCGCCAGCTGATCGAGTACATGTACGCCGGGCAGACCGGACGGCTCGACGCGGATCTGGCCGATCGCTGCGAGAGCGAGTTCGAACGGGCCGTCCTGCGCGAGCTCCTCGCCCGCGGCTACCGGGTTCGCCCCCAGCATCCGGTCGGGCGCTACCGGATCGACCTGGTCGTCGGGGGGGTCTCCGACCTGGTCGCCGAGGGGGTCGCCGCCGCGCGAGCCACCGCCGAACAAGCCGTCACCGAAGGAGCCACCGCCAAGCGAGCCGCCGCCGCAGGAGCCGCCACTGGGGATGTGGGGCGCCGCGGCCCCCGCCTCGCGGTCGAGTGCGACGGTGACCGTTTCCACGGGCCCGACCAGTGGGAGGCGGATCTGCGCCGCCAGCGGATCCTGGAACGGCTCGGCTGGACGTTCTTCCGGATCCGCGGCTCGGAGTTCTACCGGCATCCCCGGCCGACCCTGGACGCGCTGGTGCGGCGTCTCGACCAGCTCGGCATCCACCCGGTGCCGGTGCCGGTGCCAGTGCCAGTGCCAGTGCCGGCTGGCGAATTTGGGGGACCTGAGCACGGTCTGCGGTCCCTGGACCGTGCCTTGCTCCCCACAACTCGGCCACCTCGGCCACCACGGCCACCACGGCCACCACGGCCACCAGCCGGCCCGCCGACGGAAGAGTCCTGATCTATCCGTTGGCGGCCCGGGGTTTGGGGCCGGTGGCGCGCATGTTCACCAGTCTGCCAAGCAGGTCGAACCAGAAGGGGGCGCCGGCGGTGAGCGCGAAGCAGGCGATCGCGATGCCGGCGATTTTCAGGAGCCAGCCCTCGACGGAGTCGGGAACCTCCCGTGGGTCGTCGCGGCCCGCGGAGTTGTGGACCCAGCCGATCGGGAAGGCGAGCCCCGAGGCGTCGCGCACCGTCTTGATCACCTGTTCCGTGGCGTCCCCCACCGTGGGCTGGTCGGAGGTGAGGCGGGTGCCGGAGGCAGAACCCCCGGCGGAGCCCCCGGCCGCCTCGCCGGATGAACCCACCTCGGCCTGGGCCGCGGTCACGGCCGCCTGCCGCACGGTGCCGTCCTGCCAGAACGCCCGCGCGAGCCCGATCGCGTCGAGGTTGAACAGGACGGACAGCAGGACCGCGTAGCCGAGCAGGAAGACGGCGATGCGCCGCTTGTACCACCCGGACAGGCGGTCCATCGCGTCGTCGTACCACCGGGCCAGCTCGAGGACGACCTTCTCGCGGTCCCCGCCGGCCTGGACTATCGCCGTGGTCATCGCGGTCTTCACCGGGGAGGGGGGCATCGCGGCGAGCCCGTCCTCCACCGTTCCCACGGCTCCGGCCTTGGTGGCGGCGACGAGCGCAGCGGCCACGACCCGCCCGGTGGGGTGATCCACGGGCATCGCGTCGTACAGGGCCTGGGCGGACCTCTCCTCGAGGGCATGCCGGGCACCGTCGTAGGCCCGCCGGTACACGGCCCTGGCCTCGTCGGAGACGTGGTCGGGCAGGGTGTCCGGGCGGAGCTGGGACAGCATGGCCCGGGCGGGCGGGTCGACCCGGTCCAGCAGCGCCTGAGCGAAGGCGGTGGACGGCAGGTAGGACGGCAACCGCAGTGTGTGCGCGCGGCGCACCGAGCCCCAGGTCCCGGAAACCGGCGGATGGTCGGCCATAGCCGGCAGGGAGGTGTCGCGGCCGGTGGCGCGCATGGCCAAAAGCGGCCCGTCCAACAGTTCGGCGACGAGGTCCGGACGATCCGCGGGCGGGTCCGCCCCCGGATCGGACGGTTCGGCGGGCCGGTCACCGCCGAGCAGCCGTCGCAGCTCGGCCTCCAGCTGGCGCCCCCGGTAGCGGAACAGAGCGAGCACGGCCTCGTTGATCCGGGAGACGGCGAGGCTGAACGCGGCAAAGAGCAGCGCGAGCCCGATCAGGACATCAAGAGCGGATGAGTCCGGCATACCCCCCCGATTCCGGAGCCCGGGGCACCCGCGCCACCGCCTTCACGGCCGAGGAGTACGCACCGGGACTGTCCTGGGCAGACCGCGCATTTCTACACCTCGGCGCAGAACCGGCACTCAGCGGCATCATCGGACACCTGGTCGAAGCAGGCGAAGATGGGCACCAGACGACCGGACTGCCCCGCTTCGAACAGCGGGCCATGCTGGCAGGCCTGACCGGCCGGAGAGAACTGAGCCCGCCGGAGGAGCTGGTGGGGCGATCCAGGAGATCTTGGCAGCCGGCGCCGCCGGACTGGAGGGTGTCGTCGCGAAACGACCCGACTTCCCCTATCGACCAGGCCGCGGTACGTCAGGTGGGCCAGCACCGGATTCTCCGGGAGGAGAACCGATCCCGCGGTCATCCTCGAAGCGACCGCGGCCCGCGCCGCTAACAGTCCCTAAAGACCGGCAGTTCCTCCTGGTGCGACCGTATTCGAGCGACGAATCCAGCGGTGATTCCCGGGTAGCCGGTAAGCGATGCGATGGAATCTTTCATAGCCACGACGGTCTGACCTAGATCCGCCAGTAGCTGGTGATGTTGGGGGTTCGTAGATCGTTGGAACGTGAGCGGATGCCTGCCGTGCAGGAAGAATCGGGGTTAGGGGACGTAATGAAGTAACAAATACGTGATCGAGAGCATCATCGCAGGTCACAGGCCTGTGGCGGGTTCGAAACGCGCAAGTTATTTCATTTCGACTCCTTACCACCACCAACCGATGACGTCCTGACGAGAGGCACCCGCCGGGTGAAGAGACTACGCAGATCGACCGGGCCGCGGAAACGGGCCCTGCGGGTTCGGGTCGGGCCGGCGGACCGGTCGCTGACCGGGTTGGCCGGCTTGGCGGCGGTGAGCGAACTGGTGGATCGGCTCGGGGTCGTCGAGACGCTCGACGAGCGGGTCGGGCCGGTCAAGCAGCGGGCGCGGGGACTGTCGGCCGGGGAGTTGCTGGTCGGGTTGGCCACGGCGCAGCTGACAGGGCAGGCGACGCTGTCCGGGCTGGACCGGCTGCGTCTGGACGAGGCGGGCGGGCTGCTGGCGGCGGGCCGTTCGCGCCGTCGCGGACGGCGGCGAGGCTGGCGGCCAGGTTCGGGCCGGGCGCGTTGGCCGGGGTCGAGGCGACGGTCGGGGTGCTCGCCGGCCGCTGGCTGGCCCGGTTACCCGCGCAGCGCCGGGCCGAGCTGGTCACGGATCGGCCGACGCTGGACCTGGACTCCTCGGACGTCGAGGTCTTCGGCCGCACGAAGCGCGGCGTGGCCTATACCTACGAGGGGAAGAAGGCCGGCCGGCCGCTGCTGGCGTCGTGGGCCAGGACCGGGCTGGTCCTGGCCGCGGACCTGCTCGCCGGCGACCAGGACGTCCGTCCGCGCGCGGCAGGCCTGTTCGCGCGGGCTCTGGCGAACCTGCCGGTCGCGGTCCGCGCGCCGCCGCTGCCGCGCGCGGACTCGGGGTTTTTCACCGGCGACCTCGCCCGCGCCGCCGTGGCCGCGGGGATGGACTTCGCAATCGCCGCGCCGCGTAACTCCGCGTTCTGGCGCGCCTACGCCGCCGTCGAGGAGACGTCCTGGACGGACGCGCGGGACATGACCGGCGCCCAGGTCGCCACCAGTAGCTACGCTCCGACCGGCTGGCCGCCCGGCACCTACACGATCATCCGCCGGGTGAAGGTCCCCGCCGCCGAGATCTCCACCGACCCCCGCTCACCGCGGCGGCGCACCATCCCGAAAGCCCAGCTCACCCTCGCGCTCGACGGAATCGTCGACCATGCCTGGGCGGTCAGCTTCATCGTCACGAACATCCCCGCCAACGACGGGCCGGACATCGTCGCGCTCGAGCACTGGTTCCGCGGCCACGCCGACATCGAGACCCAGATCAAGGACCACAAGCTCGGCGCCGGCCTACGCCACCTGCCCTCAGCCGACCCGACCATCAACACCGTCTGGACGTGGGCCGCGATCCTCGCCGGTTGGCTGTCCACCCTGCTCCAGACGCTCACCGGGTTCGACCAGCGCGCCGGGCGCGCGCACGGCGACCGGCTCCGCCACGAACTGATCACCATCCCCGGCCGGGTCACCCGCCACGCAGGCCAACTGATCCTGCGCCTGCCACCCGGCCGCGACCAGCACCTAACCACCGCCCTCGCCCGGCTGCGCGCCCTGCCCGCGGCCGTCTGACCAGCCCGTTCTCTACGCGGAACACGCCCCCGGGCCGTGGACCCGGCGCTCACCCGGCACGACAGCCGGGCCTTCACCCTGCCCAGCCGTCGAAAACAACATCAACAAACCCGAAAAGGGAAGATCACCGAACTTTGATCATGCAAGCCGGCACTACTGGCGGATCTAGGGGGACGTAATGAAGTAACAAATACGCGATCGAGAGCATCATCGCAGGTCACAGGCCTGTGGAGGGTTCGAAACGCGCAAGTTATTTCATTTCGACTCCTAGGTCTGAACGAGCGTTCGCCGCTATCCTTATCGGGCCGATCTCCATGGTTCCAGCCGGGGGAGCCCGGCGCCAGAAGAGAAGTGTGCCGATCGGAAAACCCTTATAAATACTGTCAAAGAGCTTCTCGACATCGGACGACATCCAACGAAGCCCACGCTGGAATCGAGGAATCCGGATCTGGCCATGCCTGGCGTTATCCAGAAGCTCCTCAATCTTGAATCGCGCCGCGTCGGACCGGCGGGATGACTCGTCCACGCCCACCATGATATCCGTAGATCATCCGAAAGACGTTCTTCGTGGTCCACGTGCGTCAGCCCCACCGCCCGTTCGGGCGGTGGGGCTGACGCACGGCACAGCCGCGGCGACGATCGGTCCCCAGCCACCGGACCTCGACTACTGGACCTTGATGATCAATCCGTGAGATCGTCCCCGAAGGGCCCGTCCGGGCCGTACGCGGCGACCTCGATGTCAATCATTGGAGGGCGCTGCGGGTCCTGCAGGGGACGCAGCGGTGAGGTCGTCCCGCGGTGGTCCGCCCCCTGTTCCCACACGTTGAACTCGGCCATGCTCGCCCAGACGCTGACCACCGCGAACCGGGGCGGGTCCGCCGCCGACCGGTGCAGCGTGTTACCGAGCAGGCCAGGCGTGCCGACCAGCTTGAAGCTGATCTCGTGGTAAGCCCGCTCCACCGCGCCGGGATCGCCGGGCGGGTTAACCGCCCACAGCGTGACCCGAACCTTCGCCGGGCCGGCCACGGTCAGCTTCCCGCCGGAACGGTCAGGGAGGCCGTACCGGCCAGCTGGGCGACGACGGTACCGGTGACCATCGAGCTGCTGGCGCGCAGCGGGTGCAGCGCCTTGCGGTGCACCAGGTGACGCTCGCTGTGCTCGAACTCGCGGAACTGCTCCTCGTCAACCCAGTCACTGACGATGTAGTACGTGCTCGGCTCGTCCTCCGAGCGGATCAGCCACTGCCCGAGGTTCGCCGGGTGCGAGGTGACCGCGTCGCCGATCCGCAGCCAGGTCTGCTCGAACTCGACCTCCCGGCCGGGGTGGATCCGCATTGTCAGCATGATCCGAAAAGGCGGGGTCGAGGCCATCAGATGCCTCCGTCCACGGCAAAGGTGGCGCCGTTGACGTAGGACGACACGTCGCTGGCCAGGAACAGGACGACCGCGGCGACCTCCTCGGCCGTCCCGATGCGTCCCAGCGGGATGCGGTTGGTGTAGGCCGCCTTGACGGCCGGGTCGATGCCCTCGGCATGGTGGGTCTCGATGACTCCTGGGGAGACCAGGTTCACCCGGATGCCGCGGACACCGAGCTCCTTGGACAGCGAGCGGGTCAGTCCGATCAGGCCGGTCTTCGCCGCGGTGTAGTGGGCCCGCAGCGGCAGACCGACCACCCCGGAGCCGGACCCGATGTTGATCACCGAGCCGGAGTCCCCCAGCAGCGGCAACGTGCCCTGCGTGACGAGGTGAGTGGCGGTGAGGTTGGTGGTCAGCACCTGCGTCCACTCGTCCAGGGGCAGCTGCGCGTAGGGGATGTGGCTGATCGTGCCGACGTTGTTCACGACGATGTCGAGGCCGCCCAGGTGGGTGCCGGTGGCCTCGACGAGCTCGGTGATCTGGCCCGGATCGGCGACGTCGGCCTGGACGAGCAGATGGTCGCCGCCGGTGTCCTTGAGTTCGCGGCGCAGGCTCTCGGCATCCTCGGTCTGGCGCTGGTGGCCGGCAACGACCGTCGCACCGGCTCGGGCGAGGCCGAGCACCACGGCCCGTCCGATGCCGCGGGTACCGCCGGTAACCAGGGCGCGTCGCCCGGCCAGGTCTGAGAACATCGCTGACTGTCTCCTGTGTCGAGGTGTCGGCTGCCGAGGGGTCGGCTGCCGAGGGGTCGTGAGGTGAGGGGTCGTGAGGTGAGCGGGCAGGGGCAGGCGGTACGGGTGGGTACGCCCTCAGCGGGGACCGACGGCGCGAACCACGAGGCTGCTGTTGAAACCGCCGTAGCCACGGGCGTTCACCAGCGCCACCCGCACGGGTGCACGCCGGGGCGTACGCACGAGGTCGAGCCCATGGGCCGGATCGGGGGTGTCGAGGTTGCCCACCGCCGGGATGACCCCGTCCCGGATGGACAGCAACGCCGCGGCCACCGTCAACGCCGAGCCGCCGGCGAGGAGCCGGCCGACGAAGCCCTGCGGCGCCGTCACCGGGACCGTCCGGGCGCCGAAGACCGCGCGGATCGCCGCCGCCTCCTGGGCATCGAGGTCCGGTGAACCTGCGCCGTCCGCGAAGACGACATCGACGTCGTCCGGGGTGAGGCCGGCGTCGCGCAGGGCCCGGCGCATCGCGGTGGCGAGCCAGCGCACGTCCGGGGCGGGGCGTTCGTGGTGGGCGGCGTCGTGCGTCGCGGCGTAGCCGGCGATCTCGCCGTAGACGTGCGGGGCTCCCCGGGCGGCGGCGGCGGCCGGATCCTCGAGCACGAGCGTCGCGCCACCCTCACCGGGCAGGTAACCGTTCGCCCGGACGTCGAACGGCTTGTAGCCGTCCGCAGCAACGGTCGCGGTGCTGACCCGGCCGCTGGACAGATGGCCGATGATCGCATAGGGCGTCAGGCTCGCCTCGGCCCCCCCGGCGAGCACCGTCGGCGTGCCGCGGCGGATAATCCGCCGGGCCTGGGCGAGGCTGTCGATTCCGCCGGCACCGTCACTGACCAGGACCCCCGACGGCCCCTTCAGACCATACCGGATCGAGGTCTGCCCGGTCGTCGCCGCGTAGAACCAGGCGATCGACTGATAGACGCTCACCGCGGTGCGGCCCCGGGTCCACAGCCGTCCCAGCTCGCGCTGTCCGATGTCGGCACCGCCCGACCCGCTGCCGAACACCACCGAGGTCGCATACGGATCGTGCGCGGCGGGGTCGTAGCGCGCATCGGCCATGGCGAGGCGCGACGCGGCCATCCCGAACCAGGTCCACCGGTCGGTCTGGACGATGTACCGCTTGTCGACGTGGTCCTCCACCGCGAAACCGGCGACCTCTCCAGCGAGGGTGGCGTCGTACCAGGTGGTGTCGAACCGGCTGATCGGCGCGATCTTCAACTCGCCGCGCAGGGTCGACGCCCAGTACTCCTCCGTCCCGATGCCGCTGGGCGCGAGGACGCCGAGCCCGGTGACGACCGGCCGGACCGGGGCCTGCGGCGAACCGTCCCGGTGGGCGGGCCCCGCGGCCGTCGCGGCGGAGGCCTCCACGGCGGCGTTCATCGCGTCGGGGCGGCGAGGACGATCGCCGACTGGAAGCCACCGAAACCACTGCCGACTGACAGGGCCACGTCGACAGCGTGGTCCCGGGCGATGTTCGGGACGTAGTCGAGATCGCACTCGGGGTCGCGGGTGGTCCAGTTGGCGGTGGGGGGGATGACGTCGTTCTCGATCGCCAGGGCGCAGGCAGCGATCTCGATCGACCCGATCGCGCCCAGCGAGTGCCCGATCATCGACTTGATCGAGCTGACCGGGATGTCATACGCCCGCTGTCCCAGCGAACGTTTGAAGGCGGCCGTCTCGTGCCGATCGTTCTGCTTGGTGCCCGATCCGTGCGCGTTGATGTAGTCGATGTCGTCGGCTCCGACCCGCGCCGCGTCCATCGCGACCCGGATCGCCTCGGCCATCTCGACCCCGTCGGGGCGCAGTCCGGTCATGTGGAACGCGTTCGAGCGCGAGGCGTACCCACCCACCTCGCAGTAGATGTGCGCACCGCGCGACCGGGCGGCGGTGAGCTCCTCCAGGATGAGGACGGCGCAGCCCTCCCCCATCACGAAGCCATCCCGGCTGGCGTCGAAGGGACGGGAGGCGTGTTCGGGGTCGTCGTTGCGGGCCGTCGTCGCGCGGATCGCGTCGAAGGACGCCATCGAGATCGGGGAGATCGGCGCGTCGGAGGCACCGGCGATGACAATGTCGGCCTCGCCGTCGACGACGAGCTGATGGCCGTAGCCGACCGCGTCGATGCCCGAGGTGCAGCCGGTGGAGACCACGAAGGCGGGGCCGTGTGTGCCGAACCGGCAGGCCAGTTCGGTGGCCAGGCAGCTCGGCACCATCGCGTGGTAGAGGAACGAGCTGGCGTACCGGGGATCAACCTCCCAGTCCCGCCCGCTGTCGGAGACCTCGACGTACTCGTTCTCCAGGCGAGTGGTCGCGCCCACCGCGCTGCCGATGCTGACGCCGACGATCGGGCCGTCCCCGGAACCGTCCCCGGCATCACCGCCGTCCCCGCCATCACCGCCGCCCCGCAGGTCCAGGCCGCTGTCCTCGACCGCCTCCAACGCCGCGGCCAAGCCGAACTGCACGAACCGGTCGTTACGCGCAATCTCCCGGGCGGTCAGGCCGGCCGCCGCCGGGTCGAAGTCGCACTCGGCGGCCACCTGGGAACGGAACTGGGTCGGGTCGAAGAACGACAGTCGCCGCGTCGCGGTACGGCCGTCGGTCAGCAGGGTCCAGAACTCCTTGCGGTTGACCCCGCCGGGGGCGACCACCCCGATCCCGGTGACCGCTGTCCGTCTTGGTCCGCTCACTGTCCGGACCCGTGGGGCAAGGCGTCGACGGTGGGTGCCGACGGGGCGACCGGGACGTGCGGGGCGTCCGGGTCTAACGGTACCTCGGTGTCGACGTGGCCGAGATCGGGCCGGGGTGCCAGCGGGCTGAGGTGAAAGACGAGGAAGGCGGTCTCCTCGCCGGTGTTGACGACGCGGTGGCGCATCCCGATCGGGATGCACACCCCGTGGTCGGCCGGCAGGTCCTGGTACTGACCGTCCAGTCGGGCGGTCACAATGCCGCGCACGCAGTAGAGGAACTCCTCCGAGTAGGGGTGCAGGTGTTCGGTCACCACCTCACCCGGCTGAAGGGTCAGGGTGCCGAAAAAACCCGAGGTCGAACCCACGGTCACCGGGGAGAGCAGCGTGCGGACGTCACCGCCGCGCCGACGGTTGGGGGTCATGTCGTGAATGCAGAGAACCTTCGGAATCGCTGTCACGGAAGTCACCGGTCTCGTTCTCCTCAGACTTGTTCCGGCAGCGCGAGGGAGACCGGGGGCAGCTCGGCGGCGGCCCGCTCGACCTTCTCCCGGATCACCGACATCTCGCGGGCGGTGTTGGTGTTGATGCGGTTGGTCATCTGCTCGTCGTTCACCGGCGCCGACGGGCGCATGTGGAAGTCCTGCACCCAGCGCATGCGGGTGCCGGTGCCCTCCGGCGTGTAGCTCCAGTGGATGTGCATGTACTCGAACGGGCCGGTCTCGACGCGGTACGCGCGCACCTGCCGGGTGGCCGGGTCGAGTGTCCGCTCGGACACCCAACTCCACGCCGTCCCGTTCTCGTCGGGATGCATGGTCAGGCGAAACTTGAAGGTGTTCTCGTGGTGCTCAAGAATGTCTACCGAGGCGTATTCGGTAAAGAGGTCCGGCCAGGATTTCAGATCGTTGGTGATGGTCCAGACGGTTTCAATGTCGGCATCGATGAAAATCGAGTTGTCAGTGTGCCCGCTCACGTCGGCTCCGGTCGACCTGGAAGGTAGGGGACGTGGAAACTAACGGCGGATTCAGACCGTCTCGTGCTGGTCGAAAGCCGCGTTCACCGTGGCCAGGATCTCGGCGAGGGTCCAGCTCTCCGGCAGCTCGGCCGGGAGGTCCACCCCGAAGGTCCCGGCCACCTCTGCCGAGAGCTGGAGGTAGGCGAGCGAGTCGAGGCCGATGTCGATGAAGGTCACGTCCAGGTCCGTCGGCCGCTCGTCCGAGGGCAGACCGGCCTGTTCGACCAGGAAGTCAAGCAGGGCATCGGCCGACCATTGCCGGGGCATGTCGTACTCCCTTTTTCATTTTCGGGTTTCGGGGTTCACATGAAAAACTGGGCGTACCTGTGGGCGGAATCGAGGACGCAGTCGCTGATGACCGGCCGCGGCCGCAGCCGGCGGGCCCGGTACTCTGGCGGTGTACAGGAGCCCGGCCGTGTATCAGGAGCCCGGTGGTGTACCGGGGGGCTCAGCCGGCCGTCCACGAATAGAAACTCTGCGCCATCGCGTCCCCGGGGGTGCGCCAGGTCTCCGGGTCGTAGGCGGAGACGTATTTCCCGAGCTTTTTGCTCACGTCGACGAACAGCGGATGCTCATGGACGTTCTCGACGGTGTTCCTGACGTTAGTCGGAGCCTCGATCAGATGAAAGTAAAGGCCATGGAAGTGAAACAGGTCACGCCTAGTCACACCCACGATTCCGGGTAGTTCTCCGGCATCGGACTCGGCGAAGGCCGCCGCGATGGCGGGAGCGTCGGCAGGGTTCATCCTGGCCACGATGAGAGTCCGGTGTGACTGGCCTCCGGACGGCGTGGCGGGGTTCTGCGGACCGGTAACCGAGGGACCGGTGGCTGAGGGCACGAGAATCTCCTCGACATGTTCTTGGGAAACGTGTGTTTGACCCCAGGCAAGCACGGGTACCGCGTGCATGGCAAGCACGGGTACCGTGTGCATGGGCAGCTGGGCGGACCGGCCCTGACGGACCGACCTCGGCACCTTGCGCCGCGTTACAGGTGACAGGGGGAATCCGCCGACGAACATGAAGCCAGGCAGGAGTGACCGGTGCGCGACCACCGCTTCCCATCCGGCAACCCTTCTGAGGCAGCCCAGCGACCCTTCTGAAGCAGCCAGCCTTTCTGAAGCAGTCAGCTTCTTTGACTCATCGAGAGCATGGGGCCACACGGCGCGGCTGTCCTGGATTTCCCCTGGCAGCAAGTTGCCCTGGCAGTCAAACGCCAACTGAAACACACAAGAAGAACAACGTGGCTACAACCACCGTGAGCGGGCTTCCCGGTGCCCGGGGGTGGTCGATACGCCACCGGAGGAGAGCCGGGATCTCGATCTCGTGGGAACCACGTCGTCCACGCTCGGCCTCGGCCTGGTCGAGTATGGTGTTCTCTGGTCGGGGAGCCGGGGCCTCGTCTGGCCGACGTCGGCCGCTCTCACCTGACCGGGACTATCGCCGGAGGGCCGCCGCGGCGCGGAAGCCGGCTGTTCGGAGCCAGATGTTCAGAGCCAGATGCTCAGAACCGGCCCGTTCAGAGCCAGCCGCGTTGCGCGGCGAGGGTACCCGCCTGGAACCGGCTACGGGCGTTCAACCGTGCCATCAGATCGGCGATCATGCGACGCACGGTGCGGACGGAGACGCCCAGGTGGCGCGCGGCCGCCTCGTCCTTCATGCCGAGGCTGAGCAGACGCAGCAGCAGCCGTTCGGTGTCGCTCGGCGCGTCGTCACCGTCCCCGGGAGCGGCTATCGCCTCGCTGCTCAGCGGTTCGGCGGCCTCCCAGACCTGTTCGAACAGGGTGAGCAGCAGGGCGGTCAGCTCCGGGGTGCGCACGAGCAGGGTCTGGCCGGTCGCGAACCCCCGGCCCAGTCGGACCAGGCCGATCCGCCCGTCGACCGCGGTGGCGTCCAGTCGGGGATCGTCGATCATCCGGGCGTCCAGGCCATGCGCCGCCACGGTCCGCACATAGCCGGCGCCGAGCTCGTCCAGGCGCATCGACCGGGGCAGGACGCTGCGCATCACCACGCCACGCCGCAACGCGCGCAGTTCGACCGGCATCACCTCGCGAGTCAGGGCCGAGGACCACTCGCGCCGGGTGTGCAGCGCGAGCACCTCCCGCTCGGCTCGCCCGACGATCGCGAGCAGCTCCGCACGGGCCTGGTCGGCGCCGTCTATCCGCCTTACCTCGACGGTGTCCCCGCCGGGACGGCTCTCCAGGTAGTCCGAGACGAAGGAGCTGATCTGCGCCCGGGCCAGGAGCAGCCGCTCATGGCGACGGATCAGCTGCTCGTGCTGCGCCTGGAGCAGGTGGTCGAGCCCGGCTTCGGGATGCACCGCGACGTAGTGACCGGCCCGTTCGCGCGAGGGCAGCAGCAGACCCAGCTCGACCAGACGATCACGCGCCCGCCCCGCGGCGACCAGCGGCTCGCCGAGCATCTCCGCCACCTCGGGCACGCTCAGGACCTCGTGGCACAGCCACAGCCGATAGGCGGCCAGGGTGACCTCATCGATACCGAAGAGATCGAGCACCTTCCCCTTCCTCGGAGCAGGATCGGGACGTGGCCGACGGACGCCGACCGGACCAGTCGTGCCCACCGGACCAGTCGTGCCCACCGGACCGACGCGGCCGCTCACCCCGACCGCTGGGGCAGGCCCGACCGGGACGCCTCCGCGGACACCACGTCGAGGGCGTGGCGGACCAGCGACACCAGGGACTGCCGGACCGACTCCCGCTGCCGGGCGTCGCAGAACACCACCGGACGGCGCGGATCGAGGTCCAACGCCGCCCGGACGTCCTCCGCCCGGTACTCCCGCGCACCGTCGAACCGGTTCAGCGCGATGAGGAACGGGATGTCGCGCTCCTCGAAGTAGTCGATGGCCGGAAAGGAGTCGGCCAGCCGCCGCGTGTCCACCAGGACCACCGCGCCGATCGCGCCGAGGACGAGCTCATCCCACATGAACCAGAACCGGTCCTGGCCCGGGGTGCCGAAAAGGTAGAGAATAATGCTATCGAGAAGCGTGATCCGACCGAAGTCCATCGCGACCGTGGTCGTCGTCTTCGAGCCGACCGCGCTGGTGTCGTCGATCCCTATGCTTGCGGCCGTCATCGCGGCCTCCGTGGTGAGGGGCTGAATTTCGCTCACCGAACCGACGAACGTCGTCTTCCCGACTCCGAACCCGCCGGCGATGATGATTTTTACCGGATGCGGCGGCGCCGTTTCCGGCGACCCCGTCCTAGAGGGCCTGTAGTCCATCGAGCACCTTTTCGATGAGGGCAATGGAAGGGCGGTCGGAGGGTCGGGCCGGTCGGGTCACGGTTACCAGGCCGGCGTCGAGCATGTCGCCGACGAGGACCCGCGCGACCCCGACCGGCAGATTCAGCCGAGCGGAGATCTCCACGATCGACTGCACGCGTTGGCAGAGCAGCGCGATGGCGCGCTGCTCATGCTCCAGCGTCCGCATCATCAGCCGGCCGTTGGGCGTGGTGGTCACCAACGCGACCAGCTCCAACGTCTGGTTCGTCGGCCGTGTCCGGCCCCCGGTGACAGCGTAGGGGCGGACGACCGGACCAGCCTCTTCGTCGAACCATTCGTCATCGCGCGGCATATCCGGTCCTCCTGCCTTGAGAATTCTGCTGTCATCCGGTCGGTGATGGCGCAGGGGGCGACCGGCTGACCCACCAACCGATCGGACCCCCACCCGATCGCCGGGCCGAGGTCAGAGTGGCAGCGCGGACTGCATCTGAGCCCGGAGTTCCGGGGTGAGGAAGTCGCCGACCCGGGTCACCAGCAGCGCCATCTCGTAGGCGATGAGACCGATGTCCGCGCCGGGGCTGCTGAGAATGGCCAGGCACGATCCGTCCCCCACCGCGGTGACGAACAGGAATCCCTCGTCCATCTCGACAATGGTCTGCCGAACGTTTCCACCCCCGAAGAAACGACCCGCGCCGCGCGCCAGGCTGTTGAATCCGGAGGCTACCGCGGCCAGTTGATCGGCGGTCGCCCGGTCCATCCCGTACGAGGCGGCGAGCAACAACCCGTCGGAGGAAAGCGCAATCACATAGGTGACTTCGGGCACCTTCTTGACGAGGTTGTTGAGCAACCAGCTCATGTTCTCGGACGGCCCCAGCGGACGCATCAGGTCACCTTTCCTACATCGTCACCGTCGTTCGAAACCTGGCCGTCCGCCAGACCACGACCAAAGTTGTTCTGGAAGGACGACATCATACTGCGGATCTCTTCCGGGCTCCGTTGCGCGGCGAGCATTCCGGAACTCTCCTCGGGAATGTCCCGGCGAAGCTGCGGCGCGAGACTGGCCCGCCGGGTGCGCTTGGGCAGGCCCACCTCGGTGAAACTGACGGGCGGCTGGCCGTCCGCGCCGGGCCCGGCCGACTCGGCGGACTCGTCTGAACGGGCCGAAGGCGCCGGGCGTCCGAGGGGGACGACCGTCTGGCCCATGGCGGGGGCGTCCTCGCGGTGGAATCCCCCGGAGTACCCCACCGGCCGGCCCAGCGGTGAGGTGAACGGATCGGTTCGGGTGGCCTCCCCCGGGTCGGCGGAGCCGAGGTCACCACCGCGCGACCGCTCCCTGGCCATGGGGCTGTCACCGAACAGCGAGGTGACACGGCCGCCGGGTCCGCCGTCGCCGCCATAGCCGGAGCCGGGCGCACCGTTGTGGCCACCCGGACCGGGGACGTCCCGTCCGTCCCGGAGGGGCCCATCCCGGAAGGGTTCCTCCGGGAAGGGTTCGTCCCGGAAAGATTCGTCCTGCCCCGGACGGGCCGGCGGGCCGTCGGGGTCGTCCAACCCGGGCGTCTGGGGGTGGTCCGGGACAGCCTGGTGGGGCTGGTCCCCCGCGGCCCTGCGGCCGCCACGCGAACGGCGCGACGGCAGCGGCGGGGGGGTACCGAAGCCGCGGGAGCCGGGCTCCTCGCCCGGCCCGCTGTCCGGGTCGGAACGCGGGGTCAAGGGACGCGGCGGAGCATCCGAACGCCTGCCGTTGGAACGGTGCCGCGGGCGGTCGGCGACGAACCAGCTCGATCGCACCGTGGCGAAGACCGGCAGATCGTCGATGAGCGTTTCGTCCTGACCGTGCGCAGCCGCGGCCGCGTCCTCGGAGAGCGCGGGGGGACCGGCGAGGTCGCCGTCCGCGTCCACCAGCGACCCGCGGAACCGGTCCTCGTCGATGGCCGGGCCGTCGAGAGCCGGAACCCGCGTCATGGCAAGCGGCGGGGCGATCTGCGTGGGCTCCGGCCGGGCCTCCCCGTCGGGGTCGACCTGCCGCAGCAGCGTGGTCGGCACCAGGACGATCGCCATCGTGCCGCCATACGGCGAGGACCGCAGCTTCACCGAGATGGAATGCCGCTCGGCGAGCCGACCGACAACGAACAGGCCGAGACGCTCGCTGGTCGACAGGTCGAAGGGAGGCGGGTTGGCCAGCCGCTCGTTCACGGCGTCGAACTCCTCCGGACTCATGCCCAGCCCGCGGTCCTCGATCTCGATCACGAAGCCGTTCGACACCTCGTGCCCGGAGACATGCACCGGCGTGTGGGGCGGGGAGAAGGAGGTGGCGTTCTCGATCAGCTCGGCGAGCATGTGGATGACGTCACCGACGGCGTGACCGCTGATGGCCCCTCCGTCGATCGACATCACCTGGACCCGGGTGTAGTCCTCCACCTCGGCGACGGCGCCACGGACGACGTCCTTGACCGGGACAGGCCGGCGCCAACCACGGGCTGGCTTGGAGCCGGACAGCACGATGAGGTCCTCGGCGTGCCGGCGCATACGGGTGGCGAGGTGGTCGAGACGGAAGAGCTCCTCCAGCTCGTCCGGGTCGGTCTCCTTGCGCTCCAAGGCGTCGATCACCTTGAGCTGGCGGTGAATGAGTGCCTGGCTGCGGCGGGCGAGGTTGAGGAACGTGTCCCCGATACTCTTGCGCATCGCGGCCTGCTCCACCGCGGTCCGCACGGCCACCGCGTGCACGGTGCCAAACGCCTCGGCGAGCTGACCGATCTCGTCCTTGCTCCGGACCTCGACCGGGAATTCCTCCTCGGCCACGTCCACCGGCGACCCGCGGTGCAGACGGTCGACGACTCCGGGCAGCCGCTCGTTCGCGACTTCGAGGGCGCCACGGCGCAGTCGGCGTAGGTCCCGGATCATCGGGCTCGCCACCAGGAGAGAAATCACCACCGACACCACGAGCACCAGCGCCACGCCGATACCGCTGACAAGCGCGTCTCGGGTGGCCGAACTGGCGATGTTCGCGCTGGCCGTCCCGAGATCGGCCGCGACCCGGCGTTCGACCTGCCGCATCGCATTGATCTTCGCGTCGGAGGCCTGCAGCCAGATCTGCGGGGTAACGGTCAGCGGCTGGCCGTTCTGTACGGCGTTAACCGTGCCGTCACGCAATGTCCCGGCGGCCGAGATCGTCCGGCCGACCGTCACGTTGTAGAACTCCTGCTCGTCCGCCGTGGCCGTGGTGCGGAACTGGGCCAGCCAGGCATCCTCCGCCCCGGTCCTGGTCTGGATCTCCCGCAGCGTGGCCACATCTGTCTGCTGGAGGAGGATCACGCGGACGACGGCGCCGCGTTGGTGGGCGACCTGCTCCTTGGCCTGCGCGATACTCACCAGTGCGGTGGCACCGTTGACCAACGAGGTGTTACGGCTTCCGGCCGCCACCTGGGCGTTGAGAGCGAGGAGGTCGTCCACGGCACCCAAATAGAAAGCAATGTTCTGGTCCACCTGCGCCTGGTGCGCGTCGATCGCCTTACGCTGCGCCGGGAGCTTGCCGAGGCGTTCCAAGATCGACACGAGCGTGGTCGCCAGGGTGTCACGACCCGCCGCGGGCAGCGCCGCCTCACCGGCCCGATAGACGGCCAGGGCCTGGTCCACCGGGCCGCGGGCGGCGAGCGCCGCCTGCCCCTGAGCGACGGCCATGTAGTTGGAACCGACATAGGAGTTCGTGGCGTACCGCTCGACCTGCAGGGCCTGGACCAGATCGTTGCTTTTGATCGAGAAGTCGGCGAGTGCCTTGATGCGGTTGGCGACCCGCACGTTGTCGACGTTCCCCCGCACCTGTATCGCGCTCAGTACCGCGAGCGCAGCCAGGGGGACGACGAGAATCACCACTAGCTTCGAGCGGATGGGCCAATTCTGGAGCATCCGGTCCTCTCGTCCGGCACCCGGGAGTCGAGTGCCTCGTGTGCGGGGGGGTGAGTAGTCGAGTTCCATCGGGACATGTCACCGGAAGACCACAGATGACAACACCGGGCCGGCGCATTGGAGTAGGCGGTCCGGGCATCGGGGGAATGTTCCGGGGGCGCGGACAACTGTAGCGGGTGAAGAACTAGCCCGGTCGGGGGCACCCGTCTTCAACGCAAAAGGATGGCGAGGTAGCACCGAGTGACGGACATTCGCGAGCGCGCAACGCGCAACCGGAACCCGCCCCCGAGTTACATGAGCGCAGTCCGGAGCAAACAACGGCGATGCGCACGAACCAGCACTGACGGGCAGCAGTCAGCGCTAACTGGCACAGATCCTCCGCGGCCACGAAGGCCCCGATCAACCGGCCGCACCGCGCTCGACAACGCAAGCACATCACATGTTGGCATGTTGCCGAAAGAACATCGCACGATCCGAGGCCACACAGAT
>NZ_CDWRCK010000033.1:0-22939 GCF_977927595.1 Frankia sp. CcWB3 | reverse complement strand
GATGAACTTCCCAAACAGGCCCTAACCGCATACGAGGCGCTGGCCGCGTCCGCCGCCGGGGCCGCAGTCCAGGCCGAAGAGGCGATCGTGGTCATGCGAGCCTCGATGCGGACGGCGATCAAGGGTGATGCCGAATGGAACGACGCCGAAGAGGATCTTTATACGGCACTCACCGCAGCGAACACCGTAGGTGCCGGCAGGACGGCGATCCATCATGGCGAGCGGGCCGCAGCGACCTTCGTCCACGACAACCAAGGCGTTGGCCTCGCCATGCTCGCAGTTGCTACCGGCCACCTAGACGGCGACCATGCGAACCCGGGTGCGGCTGCGGTTGCGGGGATCGCCGCGCTGGGCGCGGTGGTCGATTCCCCGAACGCAGTCGTCGAGGCGCGGGCGCGGGCTCTCCACCGGGATCTGGGCCGGTGGGATATCGCCGAGGTGGATCAGTTCGGGGCGCGCATCGCCGCCATCTGAGCTTCCCGCGCCCGGCGTCCGTGAGGGACGCACGGTTACAGTTCCGGCTGTCCTGGTACCGACTTGGGTGCTCCGCCGCTACCGTTGATGCGGGGAGGGATCGACTGTAGACGGAGAGCAACCCATGGCGTGGAACAAGCGAGGGTCGACCAGTGGTGGAGCCTCCACCGGCCGTGACAGCGTCAAACGCGGCGGCAAAGGCGGATCCGCCGGATCCAAGAACAACCCCGATACCGAGAAGAACTACGACAAGCGGGGCGCGAAGGCCGGGCATGCCGACCTCGAGCCGATGGAGACCGCGGACTGCCCCACCTGCAACGGCACCGGGAACGTGGTCGCCGAACGGGTCGAGACAGACGAAGATGGTGGCTATTCGGGAACGCAGGAGAAGAAGTGCCCGACGTGCGGCGGGGCTAAACAAATCACCAAGAGAAAATGACCAGCGATCCGCCTGAGCCGGGGCCGGCGGACGACTGCGGCCCGACCGGGCCGGAGCCGGTCGTGCCGATGCTGTCGCTGGTGGCCTGCAACAAGTGCCGGCGTCGCCGTGGCGCCCAGTTGCATGCCACAGGCAGCGTCGAGCGGGTACCAGAGCGGGGGACGTGCCCGCATGGCAGGCCGCTGCGGAAAATCTGGGCGCCTGGGTTCGGGCCGGGCTCCGAGCCGCCGCCGCTGCCCGGCACACCAGAAGAACGGCGCCAAGGCCCGGTCTGAACGGGCCCGGAAGTCGCGCGAGGAGGTTCAGCGACTCCCGGCGGCGATCTCGGCCCGGACCCGCGCGACGAACGCCGCCAGCACCTGTTCGCCCGCGAGCACCCCGGCCGCGGCGGTGACGGTGACATTCGGGCCCGACCAGCCCAGCTCGTGCAGCTCACCGTGGGCCGGACGGACGGCGTGGTCGGCCGCCGCGAGCATCGGGACGTCAAGCACGGAGTCCCCCGCGGCCAGCAGCCGGGCGGTACCGGCACGGCGGGCGACCTCGGCCACCGCGCGCTGCTTGGTCAGGACCGACGGGACGAAGTACACCTTCCGCCCCTGCAGCGACATCGCCCAGCCCGCAGCCCGCGCCGTCTCGGCCTCCCCGGTCAGGTCGGGAATGCCAGCGCGGTCGTGGGCGACGAGGTAGACGAACAACCCGTCGGCGACCCGCACGAGCCGGGCCCAGCCGCCGGCGGCGGACCGCTCGGCGAGCGCCACCATCTCCGCCAGGGGGGCGCAGGCGGCGGCGACCTCGGCCGCCACGCCCGCCGCCCAGGCCGGATCGGGGACCCCGTCGACCAGCAGGTGCCCGCCGTTGGCCGCGATCGCGTAGCGCGGCCGGACCCCGAGCTTGACCCGCGCGTACTGGGCGAGGGTGCGGGTGGTGACCGGGACGAGGACGGCGAGGTCGTGCAACTCGGCGAGCAGGGCCAGCGACCGCGCCGTCGCGAACGAGATCGGCGCGCCGTCGAGGCGTTCGACCTCGACGAGCTCCGGTGCGGGTCGGTCGTCGGCCAGCAGCAGCGAGTGCCGGGAAAAGATCAGCGTCTTGTCCAGGTCACAGGCCAGCAGATGACGCGGCCCGGACGCGGCGGACGGGCCGACCGTCACGGCGGACGAGTCGGCCGTCACGGGACGTCCGGACGCCAGCGCGCGTTCGGGGTGTGGAAGACCGGTGCCGCGCCGACCGGGCGGACCAGCCCCACACAGGAGAAGGGCAGGTCCGCCATCTCCTGGACCTCGACGTCGCGGTCGGCGGCCAGTGCCAGCACGTGCGCCAGCTCGTCGAGCCGGTCGGGGGCGATGAGGATGCGCCAGGGCACCCGGCGCAGCAGGACCCGAGTCGTCTCCCCCACCCCCGGCTTCACCATGACCACGTCGGGGATGTCGAACGCGGCTGCGATGCGCTCCACCGCCGCCCAGCCCGCCCAGGTCGGACTGCGGTCGGCGGCCCACAGCCGCGGCCAGGTCTCGGCGACCTCGTCGGCCACCTCGGGGAAGTGGGCCGCCACCGTCTCGACGAAGTGCCGGGACAGATCGTGCGCCGCGAGTTCGGCGTAGTACTTCGCACCGTGGAAGTCATCCGGACCGATGTGCTCGGCGTTGAGGACGGTCCGGCTGACCAGCCCGCTCACCGTCGAGTTCAGGCAGGCGCTCGGGATGAGGAAGTCGTCGCGGGTCCCGTAGAGCGGCACGCACCGAGCCGGGTCGGCCAGTACGGCGAGGGTGTCGTCCAGCCCGAGCCGCGCCACCGCGTCGGTCAGCACCCGGGTCATCACCCCCTTGCCGGTCCAGCCGTCGACGAACTGGATCACCTCCCGGTTGTGCCGGGAGGTGAGGTAGCGGATCGCGTTCAGGTCCACGCCGCGATCCTTGATCACCGAGATCGCGTAGTGCGGGGTGTCGAGCCCGTGGCGCCAGCCATACCAGCGCCGCATCAGGATCCCCACCGGGGTACCGGCCCGGGCGATCGAGGCCAGGACCGGCTCGGGCTTGGTGACCCGTACAAGCTCCGCCACGAGGCCGGTGGCGAGCGCGACCCGGCGGGCCGACCGGTCCAGCGCCCGGTGGTAGAGCTCCAGGTAACCGGCGTCAGGCTGGTACTCGACCGGCAGGTCCTCGGAGTAGTGCCGGCCGGCCTGCATGGCCTCCTCACGGTCCTCGGTGGGCCGCTCCAAGGCGACCGCGCTGAGGTCGGTCAGCAGGAAGGTCACGTCCGCCGGATCGTATGAACCCGAGCCGACGGTGCCGGTGAGCGCGGGATCCACCGCGCCGATCCCGCTCACCGGGCGTCCCCGGGCGCACCGGTGAGCGGTCCGGCGGCGGGCGGCGCACCGGCGGGCGGCGCACCGGTCGGTCGAGGGGACGGCTGGTAGGAGGGCCGGTAGGAGGGCAGCGTCAGCACCGTGACCGGAGCGCATCGGCGTAGCTGAGTAAGCATGCCGTGGAGGCCGGTATCCGCACGGGGAGAGCTCCGGTCCGCCCCCGGGGCGACGTCCGTCTCAAAATCGACGTCCGGGACGGAGTCGACGACCACCACGATGTCGTCGTACATCCCGGGCCGGACGTTGTAGACGTGGCTGGCCCGGCCCGGGTCGTCCGGCGCGGGGAAGGTGAGGGCGGCGCGGATGGCGTAGCCGTCGACGTCGACGGGGTGGACCGGCGAACGCGTCGTGGACTGGTAGCGGATCTCACCCGGACTCGTCCGGGCCAGCGCGTCCGCTATCCGCATCGGCGTGTACATCAGTTCCTCCGTCCCGAGCACGAGCGTGCGACCCGCGGGCCGGGTCAGCGCGGCCAGTACCGTCGCGGCGACCGGCGGCACGACCTCGTCGAGGCGGTGGCGGTCGGTCAGCGACCAGCGATGACGGCCACCGTCAGGCAGGTCGGACGGCCAGTCGGCCACCAACCGGCGAACCGGGTGGGCCACCAGCGCCCCCGTCGCCCGCGCCTCGTCCCGACCGTCCGCGCCCCCGGCGAACCGGGCGCGGACCCGCGCGGCTCGGGCCGCGATCTCGGCCGGCACGGTGACGGTGGCCGTAAGCGGGGCGACGACATCCAGCCGGACCCCGAGCTCGTCGGCGAGATCGGCGAACGCGGCCCGGGCCGCGGGCGGACGGGCGTCGAGCAGCGTGGCAACCACGTAGTGCTCGCGTGGGGCGTGGGCATGCAGGATCCGGATCGTGCCGAGGGCGGTGCGCCCGGTCGACAGCTCGTCGTCGACGAGCACGATCGGCGCGCCGCACCGCAGGATCTCGCGGTCCTCGGGCATCAGCCAGTGGTGGGTCGCGTGAGAATGGGACTCCACGAACTCGAGGATCGGCGTGACACCGGGCAGCGGCCGCCGGGTGGTGTGCAGGTAGTGGCTCGTCGGGAGACCGTCGGCGACCGCGTGCCCCAACGCCGTCGCGGTCTCGCAGTAACCGATCACGATCGGACCGGTCCGCGGGCCCCCGGGCTGCTCGACCGGCGAACGCGGCACCGGCGAACCCGCAACCGGCGGGTCCGCGACCCGCTTTCCGGCCTCCTCGAAGCCGGGCAGCGCCCGGACCAGCGCGGCGACCCCGGCCCCGGCCGCGAGCGCCTCGGCCGGGGCCACCGGCAGATGCTTGCCGAGCACCCGGCTGACCAACAGGTGCGCCCGGCGTGGGTTGCGGCGCAGGGCGAGTCCCACCAGGGCGTGCAGCCCCTGGCCCGCCACATCCGCGGTGACCTGGACATCGAGGCCCAGCGCGGTCCACAGCCACATCCCTGCGGGGGCGGCCGCTGGGATGTGGGCGGGCACGGGCGCGGCCGGGTGAGGGATGGGCGCGCCGGTGGGGGCGTCTGTCCCCGCCGTCGCCGTCATCGGGCATTCCGCTGGCCGAGACGACCGTGCGTCGCCGCCAGCACCTCGACGAAGGTGTCGCCCTCGCGCAGGACACCGAACGCGCGCGCCCGGCGGATCACCGCCTCGGCCCAGGCCCGGTGCGGACGCAACTCGTTCATCTTGTTCGCGTAGCTGCTCGGCCGTACCCCGCCGGCATCCCCGTCGAGGACGGTCTCGGCATCGGTGTACTCCTCCTGGGTGACGACGTGCAGCGCGTGCACGGCGGGCACGTGGCTGGGATGGATCACCGTCTTGCCGATCAGGCCGTTGGCCTTGTCCAGAACGACCTCCCGGATCAGCCGGTCAAGGTCGGCGGAGACCAGTTCGCTGCGCATCCGGATCGCATCCTCCCCGCCGTCGACGCGGTCCGCCTGCGCGAACGGGGTCACCCGCAGCGAGCTGACAAAGAGCCGTTCCGGCTGGGCGAAGTACTCCCAGACCGGTCCGGTCACGACGTGGTCACCGCCCCGCGCACAGATATTCACGATGTCGGCGATGCAGTCCCGGACGACAGCGATGTCGTAGATCGTCAGATCGCGGTCACGGCGCAGCCCGAACAGCCCACACAGGTCCGTCGCACCGAGCCGGATCGCCAGCACCTGGTCGGCGTGCTTGTCGACCAGCCGCCGGACCGCCGACAACGCCTCCACCCGGGTCTCCCGGTTGATGACCTGCGGGCTCTCCAGCACCGGCATGGCCCACAGCGGGCGACCGACCGTCTCGGAGGCCCGCAGCACCGCCTCCATCGCCGCCTCGCCACCCTCCTCGGCGAACTTGGGCAGCACGAACCCGGCGAGACACCCGACTCCGGCCGGCCCGAGCCGGTCGACAAGATCCGGGATCTGCCCGACCGCGCGGACCCGGACGAACAGCAGTGGTATCGCGCCCGCGGCCCAGGGGGGCTCCGCCGCGAGCGCGCGCAACGCGGCGACGACGTTGGCCTCGGCGGCGGCCACCTCGGTGTCAGCGATGGAGTCCTCCAGGCAGAGAACCATCGAGGTCACCCCCGCCGCGGTCTGTCTGTGCACGTCCGACGCCAACCGGGGGCGCGTCCCCGGGGCGTAGAGGGTCGCGCCGAGCGCGGTGGCCAGCAGACGACGATCATCATTCACGGCGATGTCCTCCGGCGGCCGGAGGAACAGTGCGTCAACCGTCTCGGGGCCCAGAAAGGCGAAGTGGCGCAAGCAGCGTTCTCCTCGTCAAAGGCAGGGGCGTCGTTCGACGAGCATCCCGAAACGGTGCGCGCCGACCGGAGCCGGCAAGATCGTGAAACGTCGCCTCTCGGTGACGGTACCTGGCGAATGGCCTCCGACGACAGACGGCGGGAACTGACAGCCAGCCGACACACAGCGGCCATCTCGGCGCCATCTACGGGGCGCCGACCTGCGGCGCAGCGTCCGCGAGCGGCCAGCCACCAGTCGGCAGCGGGCGGCCGAGGCGCCGCCCGCCCCCCACGAACTCGACTAACTGGCGCCGGATCCGAAGAGCTTCTTGTACATGGCGGACGCCTTCGGGTTCTGACCGCCGTTCGTGATGGTCGAGCAGACGTTTCCGGGAGTGGGGTCGCTGAAGTAGGCCTCGTAGCCCATCACGTCGCTGGCCGCCTTGAAGGTGTCGAACATCTTCTGGATGTAGAAGGGATTGTCGCCACCGCCGTCACCGCTGCAGGAGGCCACCCCCCATTCCCCGACGCCGACCTTCTTCCCGTGCTCCCGGGCGAACCTGATCACGTAGCACAGGCCGTTGACGTCCTCGCACTGCTTGTTCCACGTCGCCTCGTCCTTCGACGGGGGGAAGTGATCGTAGGGGTCGATGCCGACATAGTCCACGTACTCGTCGCCGGGGTAGGCGCCCCAGGGGCTGTTGCCTCTGGGCACTGGGGAGGCGTGCGCGTTGAAAGTCCAGTCGATCTTGACTTCGGGGTCGGTGGACCGGATGGCGGTCGCGATCTTCCGGAAACACTCCCGGAACGCCGTCGGGTCGGCGTCCGTGTGCCAGTACATGAATGTTCCGTTAAACTCCCAGCCGATCCGGATGATGGAGTCCGCCCGGCCGTGCGCCACGAGGAAACTGCCGAGCTTCTTCCATTCGGAGTCGTACTCGCCTCGGGCGCAGGCGGCGTTGTTGCCCTGGCCCTTGGGGAATGTCGGCTGGCTGATCAGCAGCTTGCCCTGGAAACCCTTGAAGAGATCCACCGGCCAGGACGGCTCCACCAGCCCGCCCCAACCCTGGTTGCGGCTCGTGTAGACGTGGACGATGTCGTTCGGCCGGCCGCGCCAGTCACCGAACTCGACGAGCTGCGCGAGCTGATGCGACTGGAACCCCGACAGCCACGGCAGGCCCGACCTCGTCCCACCGGCGCCGGTGCCCGTCGATCCCGTACCGGGGGTCGGGCTCGCCCCGGACGGGGTGGCGGTCGGCGTCGCGGTTCTCCTGGCGGGGGCGGTCGAGCCGGCGCTCGCGGACGGCGCGGGGGACGGCGACGCGGACGCCGAACCGGCGGCGGACGTGGCGGACGGGGACGGCGCGGGCGAGACGGCCGGGCTCGGCGAGGTGCCCGCGGACGCGCCCTGCTGCCTGGGAGACGACGACGTCGAGGGCGCCGTCTTCACCACCGGTTCGTCGGGAAGAGCCGGGGCGGCCTGGAACGCCCGGGCGGCCGCCTCCGGTCCGGTCACATCAAGGGCGTCGGTCGCCGTGGCCGTGCCCTGGGTGGCCTTGACGTTGACGGTTCCCGCGAAGTCCGCCGGCACCCGGAAGCCGAGGATGAAACGGCCGTCGGCGTCCGCCCGGGTGAGCGCGCTGCCGCCCAGCTTGGCCGTCTCCGCCACGACGGTGACATCATCACCCGCGGTAAAACTGCGGCCACCGACGAGCACGATGTCCTGGTCGAAGAGGACGAGGGTGATCCGGCTGCGCGCCTGCGGGCTCAGCGTGGTGAGCGGAACGCCCTGCGTGCGGCCACTGCCCGCGTCGCCCCCCGCCCGGCTGGATCCGCTCGTCGCGGATGGCGACACGGCCGGAGTCGGCGACGGTGAGTTTCCCGCGGCGCGGGCCAGCGGGGTGACCGCCTGGAGGAGACCCACCACGAACACGGCTATCAGGCCGATCCGGGCTCCGGTCCGGACCCGACGCTGGGTGTGGATCCGGCCGCTGCGGGGTCGTCGATGGGCTGGGGGAATCGGCCGGCCGACCGGAGGGGCGGGTCGGCCGCGGATGATCGAGGCCATGCTCGCGCGCTGCCTTTCGGTGTTGGCGTGACATGCTCCCGTCGGATCACCCGGCACGCGACGGCGGAGCATGGCCGGACCACGACCCACGATGGGCGTCCCCTCCGAGCGGACCGCTCGCACGGCAACCGCTCATCGCTCCACCGGACTCGACCCATGCCTCACCAGGCGAGTCGACCGGGCACCGTCAGGTGCCCGGTCGTGAACCCGACCGTCCCCGACCTCGCAGCCGGAACGATTCGACAGGTGCTCCACCCAGGTAACCGATACACACCTGGGCGGTACTGGGACTAGGAGTGATGAGGCCAATCGTAAACGGCGCACCCCAGCCAAGGAACAGCACCCTCATGAATACTTTCCGTAGTAGCGCATATGTTGTAGATCTGGTGCTACAAATCCCGAGGTAACCGCCATAAATCAACGAAAAGACAAGAAGAAATGAGCCGGAGCGGACCACAGAGAGCACACTCACCCGGGATCGCTCCGGATCATCGAATGACCAGTGCGTCGTCCGGTGGTTGGGTGATGGTCCATCCAGTCGGGTGCACCAGCGCCGGCAACAGCCGGACTCCCCAGGGCAGCTGGGCGCCGTCCAGGGTGACGTCGATGGTCCGGGTGCCGGCCTGGTCCACAGCGGCGAGCCGAGACAGCTCGTGGGCCTCCGCGGCCACCCGCGGCGGTACGGTTCCCGGCCGCGCGAACAGGATCAGATCTCCGGCCGGACCGGTGGTGTGCACCTGTACCCGTAGGGTGCGCCGCCGCCAGCCGGACCTGCTCACGGTGTAGGTGACGGTCGGCTGGGCGACCGGAGCCGGCGGCGGTGACGCGGGGCCGGTGGGCGGGCCCGCCGGCGGGTTCGTCTGCGCCTCCGGCGCGTGCTCCGGGACCGGACGGACCGGCACCGGATGGAGGGGGCCGGTGGTCATGGGCGGCGGGTAGGTGCCCGTGGCCGTAGGCAACGGCACAGCACCCGTCGCCGTAGGCAACGGATAGCCCCCGGTGCGGGGCTGGGTCGGCCCACCCAGCGACTGCATCGTGATCGGGTCGGCGACGGCACCGACCACCGACCGGCCCGAAACCACGCCGGCCGAAACCACGCCGGCCGAGCCTCCCGGGCTGCTCCCGGACGCCGCCGGCATCGGGGGTGGATCAGGACGCGTCGCGGGGCGCGCCAGCACTGAGACGCCGGCCGCGACCATCCGGGCCACGCCCCCCGACCGGTACACCGGGTAGCAGGCCACGTGGTAGGCCCACCCGTCCCGCGGCGCGGCGAGATGCCAGCCGCCCTTGATCTCCAGGCTGGTGTTGGTGACCTTGGCGCCCGCGGCGTAGGGATCATCCGGTCCGGTCGGCGGTTGGTCGCGGCGCCAGAGCACCCGCGCCTCGGTGACCCCCGGCGGCAGCTGGAAGGACAGCACGATCGAGTCGCCTCGATCGTCGGCGCGCAGGTCCCGCACGGGTTCGATGGCGAGGTGACGCACGGCCCGGCCGACGACGGCCGTCCCGCCATGGACCGTCAGCGGCGTGTAGATGACCTCGCCGACCTGTGCCGCCTCGCTGACCTGCCCGGAACGGCTCAGTCCCACAAGACGTGACGAATCGGTGATGGCAGCGAGCGACACGTCGCTGCCTTCTGGCCCGATGCCGATCATCGGCAGGGGCCCCGACCCCGGGTAGGGCCACGGGCCGGTACTGGTCGCGTAGGCGGTACTGGTCGCGTGGGCGGTGGCGACGGGGACGGCCGGCGGCTCCGGCACCGGGGTCGCGTAGATCCGCACCTCCCAGCCGGGCGGCGGCGTCCAGCGCAATGTGGTCCGCCCGGCGGCGGTGACCACCGTGAGGTCATGGACGGGCCGCGGGCGGGCGGCCACCTCCAGCGTCACCTCGGCCCCGGGGGTCCGGGCCGGGGGTCCGGGCCGGGCGTCCCTGCGCGTCCTGGTATTCGACGAAGACGCGGTAGCGATAGGTCACGCCGACGACGACATCGGTGTCGTGGAAGAGGCCGCCGGTGCCCCGCGCCCGCCGGGGCGGCTGGCTGACCGCGGCGGGCGGTGCCACCGTCCGCTCCACTGTCACGGCGGCCAGCGCCCCGCCGAGGCTCCAGTCCAGGCGGATCCCGGCGGCGGTGCGCTCGGCCCGCAGATCGGTGATGTCCCGGGTGAAGACGAGCGGGGCGGCCTCCACCGGCACGGAACGGCGCTCACCGCAGAGGGCGGTCACCTCGTATCGCACCGGCGTCCAGGCGGGGGCGCCGGCATCGCACAGCTCCGTCGAGCGGGTGGTACCGAGGCTGCTCCGCCCCGGGGCCACCCCCTGGCCGTCGCTAACTTCCACGGGCACGATGCGTTCCACCCGGTAGGAGACCGCTCCCCCGACCGAGGGCGAAGCACGCCACCACAGCTGCACCGAACCGTCGGGGCCAGGCACCGCGGTCAGGTCGGACGGCGGGGAGAGCGGCAGGGCCGCCATCGCCGCGAGCGCCTCCCGGTTGTCCGCCGCCGTCGCGAGGACCGCGGCGAGGGCGACCTCCTGGTCCTCGGGTGGTAGCGCGCGCCGCCTCGACCCGCCGGCGGATCACCGCCTGGGCGGCAATGAGCTCGGCCAGTACCTCGGCCGGTTTCCGGCCGTCGGGGCCGGGGACGTCGGCGGCCTGTGCCGCGAGCCAGCGGGCGTCGGCGAGCGCCGCATCCGCCCGGCACGCCGCGCGGGCCTCGGCGAGGGCTCGCCAACCGGCGTCCGCGGCGCCCAGCGCGGCGGAGACCCGGGCTCCCAGTTCCTCCGCCGTCCCGGCGACCGGCCCACCGACGGCGGCCAGCACCGGATGGGCGGTCGTGAGGATCTCGCCGGCCTGGCGGGGATGACCGCCCTCCAGGGCGCGGCGCACCGCGACGAGCGCCTCGGCCGCCTCCCTGGCCTGGCGCAGGCTGTGCCCGCAGTGCCGGCAGACGACCGCCGCCGCCTCGGTCATCGATCCGCAGGACGGGCAGGTGGTGTAGAGGTCGGTGTCGCAGTACCGGCAGTGCCGCACGGACCCGGCCGCCTCCGGCCGGCCGCATCCCGGGCATACCACATAGTCGACGACCCCGCCGACGTTCACCGCGGCGCCGAGCTCCCGGGCCGCCTCCAGGACGACGGACTTCGCCTGAGCCGCGGTCAGTCCGCGCCCGGTCGCGAGCGCCGCCCGGACGAGACCCTCGAAGGCGACCGCGGTGAGCTCGCCGTCGAGCACGACGTGTTCCTCGACCGCGGGCCGCAGCTCGTCCACGGCGTCCGCCATCAGCCCAACGGTGTACGCGGCGGGGTCACCCTCGATCAACCGGGCGGAGACGAGGGCGAGCAGGTCCGCGGTGACCGTCTTCTCCCGGTCATGGGGACGGTGGTGGTTGCCCGCCACCATCACGGCGTACGCGGCCCGCAGCCGCTCCGGTGAGGCGTCCGGGGCCAGCCCCAGGAAGGCCCACAGCGACGCCGTCGAGACCCGGTCCCCGCCGCGCAGGGCGCACAGCTCGCCGAGCCGTTCAGAGATCTGCCGGCGGACCTCGGTCGGCAGCGGTTCGACGCCCCCGCCGACGGCGTCGATGATGATCTGCTCCCGGCTCAGACGAGCATCGAACTCCTCGACCGTCACCCCGGCGGCGACGGCGAGGCGGCGCAGGCCGTCCACCCGGGATGCCGGGATGCCGCCGAATCGCTCCCGGACGGTGGCGAGATAGCCGTCGACCTTGGCGAGACGCTCGGCGTCACCGCTACGCCGGGCCACCAGCACCCGGGCGCGGACCCGTTCCCGGGAGTCCGCGTCCCGCAGCGGCTCCTCCCATTCCGCCCGCCGACGGACAAGCTCGGCGGCAAGGGTCGCGTACTTCGCCGAGTTGCGTTCCCGCTGCAGGAAGGCGAGCACCCGCACCAGGTGCGCCCCGACGTCGGAGCCGGTGTACGCCACCGTCGGATCGAGACCCGCGAGGAGGAACGGGTCGGTGGTGTCCAGGGAGGCACAGGCCCGCAGCGGCGCCAGCACCCGCTGGCGATAGCCGCTGCCGTCGAACGCCGCGCTCACCGATCCACCTTCGTCCCACGTGCCCACCGCGCCCGCCATGCCCGCCGGGAATCGGCCGGCGGCCCGTCGTCAGGCGCCGCTCGTGAAGCGGCCGTCGACCACTCCACACCTGAGAGTACGAAGCCGCGCCTCGGCGCGGGCCGCGGACGCCAGGTTGGCACCGCCCGCACGCACTGCGCGCACCCACGTCCCCGCGAGGCCTGGAAGGCGCTCCACCGGACGCGGTGCCTGGTCAGGCTGAACCCTATCCACTCCGGCGTCGGCCGCCGCGGGCCGGAACACTCGTGCGGGAACACTCGTGGGGGAGGCCGAACGGCCCCCTCGGGCACCGGCGCCGATCAGCCGGGGCCCGATCCGCCGGGGGGCCTCAGTCCCGCTGCTTGAGCAGGCTGACCTTCGCCGACTCGACGGCCCGCATCTCCTCCGAGCCGACCCCGGCGCGCACCTCGAGCACCAGGGGGGTGGCCGCGCCCTCGTGCGAGGCGGTGACCTGGATCGTCTGGTCCCCGCCCATCGTGAAGGTCACCTCAACGGGGGTGCCCAACGGGTGGCCAGGCGGAATCCCGCTGATGGAGCCGGCGACGATCACCTTGTTGTCGTCGATCGCCGTGGACTCGGCGGTGGTGCCCTGCTCGAAGACCCGGATGTCCACCTCGGCCTGATCGTCGACGACGGTGTAGAAGGTCCGGGTGACGGCGATAGGCAGCGGGTCGTTCTGGTGGGCGAGGAAGGCCGCGACCGGTGTGCCCCGATCCTCGGTGAAGATCCCGAAGCCACGCGACGTGACATTCGTCACCTTCGTGCGGACGAGATCAACCACGGAGGCGGTCGCGAGTCCCGCCTCCTCGGCGCTGGCGGCAGCCGCCTTCTCCACGTCCACGGCGTCAGCTGCGGCGAGTTCCTGGTCGGGACGTAGATGCCCGCTGGCGACCAGGTTCGCGTGGACCTCCCGCTCCAGCGCCTTCTTCTGCCCGTACACCGCGGCGCCCTTGGCGACGGCAAGATCGAGATCGGCAAGCCGGGAGGTGAGCCCGAAGGACTCCTGCAGCCGGCGGGCCACCGCCGGTGTCTTGCTCATGCCCCCCACCAGCAGGCACAAGTCGATCTTCTCGACACCTTTCTCTCGGGCCGGCGCCAGCACCGAGCCGGTCAGGTCGAGAGTGCGCCGCAGCAGCGGGCCGGTGATCTCCTCGAAGACGGTCCGGGTCACCGGCACGCTTGTGCGTCTGCCGTTGTGCACGACCAGCACGTCGACGCTGTCCCGGCCGGACAACGCCAGCTTCGCGTCCTCGGCCGCGGCCAGCAGCTCCTGCTCGTCATAGACGTCGTCGAGCGGGTCGCCCGCGTCGGGCTGCGCCTCGGTGAACTTCTGCGCCAGGTAGCGGACGAGTTCATTGTCCCAGTCCGCACCGCCCAGCTCGTGGTCGCCATCCGTGGCGACCACGGTGATCGCGCCCTCGCTCAGCCTGATAACCGTGGTGTCGAACGTGCCACCGCCGAGGTCGTAGACCAGCACGGTCGACTCCTCGGCCCCGTCCTGGCCGAATCCGTAGGCGAAGGCGGCGGCGGTCGGCTCGTTGATGATGTCGACCACGTTGAGGTCGGCGAGCTCGCCGGCCAGCTTCGTCGCCTTGCGCTCCTCGTCACCGAAGTACGCGGGCACGGTGATCACTACATCGGTGACCGGGACACTGGTCGCGCGTTCGGCGTCCGCGGCGAGCGCCTTGAGCACCAGGCTCGACACCGCGGAGGCGCTGTACTCCGCGTCATGCGCCACGAACCGCCAGTCCGACGCGCCCATGTGCCGCTTGACCAGCCGGGCGACGTCGTCGGGACGGATGCGAGCCTGGCGTTTGGCCTGGGTTCCCACCACGAAAGAGGTTGGGCCCTCCGCCCCAGTGTCGAACAGGACGACCGAAGGCGTCGTCGGCTGGGACTCGATGTTGCGGATCACTTCCGGTCGGCCGTACTCGTCGACCTGGGCGATGCAGGAGTAGGTCGTGCCCAGGTCGATCCCGAACACCTTGGTGCCTGCCACCGTCTAATTCTTCCCTTCACAAGCCTCGTAGCGTTCGCCGCGGTGCCCGCCCTCCGCGGCTCAGCGCGATCGGTAGACCTCGGTCTCCGCCGGTCGGACGACCGTGGTCTCGCCGCGGACGAAGCCCGGACGAACAGTACGAGCGATCGTCCCGTCCCGTCCCGGGTCGTCCGTCAGCACCCGACGCACCCCAGGTGCCGCGCCGGGTCGAAGGTCCCGCCCGGCACCGCTGTATACGGGCGGACGTCCACAGCGACATCGAGCACCTGGAGCAGCTGCTTACGCAGGATGCCGGCGACACTCTGCGGATCGTCGGCCCCCAGGCTATCCATTTGATCATGAAGTCGAATCAACCCCCGCAGAAGGGGGGCCATGGCTTCGGTAAGTTCACCACTACGTAGCCGGGCATTCTCAGCGTGCAATCGGTCCACGAGTTGGGTATCGTGCCGCCGTAGCCGGGCCAATTCGTCGACGCGGCTCGCGAGGCGTTCCAGCGCCACCGCCTGGACAGCACCGATCGAACCCACCAGATCCGTCCCGCCGCCGTCAGGGCCCGGGCTGCCCGCGGGGCAGGCCTGATCCGCCGGGCCGCCCTGAGGAACCTGATCATCCTGAGCCGCGGTGCCGCCGTGGCCGGCCGGGCCACGCTCCCCATCCCGTTGATCCGGGCCTGTCGGGGACCGTGTCGGCGTCACCGGTCCGGCGTGCTCGGATGCCACGGCCGGCTCCGGCCCGCCGGGCCCGGCCTCGTCGGGCCAGACCTCCTCGGGCCCGGCCTCCTCGGGGCCAGCCGCCCCGAGGTCCCCGCCCTCGGAACCGCCGTCCCGGAGATCACCGTTCTCGAGGTACTCCTGCCGGGAACCGTCGGGGGCGTAGGAACCGTCGCCAGGGTAGTCGCTGCCGTCCGCGCAAGGTCCGGCGCCGGGAAACGGGTCGGTTGCGCCGGGAAACTCATCCCGCGCCCCATACCCCGATCCGGCATGGTCCCCGTAGCCACTCGACCCGCCGTGGCTCGGCGGCGAGGGGGACCATGCCGAGGCGTTCCGTGCCGGGAACCGGTCCTCCCCCGGCGGATAGGCGTCCACCGGAACCTGCCGTCTCCGGCCCTGCTCCCAGCCGGCCGCTCGCGAAGGATCGGCGTATGCCGGGTCGGCCTGGCCCGGCTCGGCGCCAGGCACCGGCCCGCCGCGATCATCGGCGGAGTATCGCCCGGGTCGCTCCCGGCCTTGCCCGGAAGCCGGGTCACGATCAGGATGAGATCGGTGCCCGGGGTGGGCCCGCTGGTCGGAGCTCGCGCGGTCGGCGCGCGTCCGCTCGGGTGAGGGCTCGCGACGTGGCTGGAACATCGAGTATCGATCCTCCTCGCCGACGGGCGGCGGGACCGGATGGCTCATCGCGGGCTACCGGCGTCATTTGCGGCCAGCGGTCCAGTTCAGGCCCCAGCCGTAGGCCTCGTCAAGCTCGCGGTGACCGCTGACGTAGCGGACCTCCCGGCTGACCTTGAAGTCGTTGCCGGTATTGGTCAGCAGGGCAACGGCGCACATCCGGACGCCGCCGGCCCGCTCGTCCAGCCGGACCTCGATCGGGGCACCCTGCGCCGGAGTCAGGGTGACCACCGCGTCGGCCTGGTCGAACGAGGCCACCCCCTCGTAGATGAAGGCAAACACGAGGATGCGGCGGATCTGGGAGATGGCGGCGAGGTTCACGTACAGGTTCTCGCCACCGACCGCGGCGCCCGTGCGGTCGTCCGCGTCGAGGTTGATGAAGGGGGGGTCCGTGAAGGAGCCGAACGCATCGCCCAAGGCCTGGACCACACCCGCACGGCCGTCGGAGAGTTCGAACAACGCGGCGAGGTCGAGATCAATGCCGCCGCCCGCGGCGCCCAGCACCCGCTTGAGGAAGCCGCCCTTCTGCTGGCCGCCGCCCGGCTGCTGGTTCCAGTTGAGGTTCACGTGCAGCCGCCCGCCACCGCCCTGCTTGCTCAGCGAGACGGTCGGCGCGGATTTCGTCAGTGTCACCTTGCTCAGTGAGACCGAGCCGGAACCGGCCGCCGGGGTGGCGGGACGTTTGCTGTAGTCGATGCCCATGGTCCGCTCCCTCGCGGTAGCTGGGCGTCATCCATGATCAGATAATCATCGCCTGGCAGGATCGGACGCCGGTACCCGACGATGTCACATCCGCGGCGGTACTCTCCAGACCGGCCGCCCGGGCCCGGTTGCGCCGGGCAGCTGTCACCGCCCGGCGCACGGCGCTACAGCGGGGCGCCGACGACCTCCCGTGGCTGCCCCGGGCCGCCCTCGCCCTCGCCCGGGACGGACCCGGCACCCGCCGAACCGCGCTCGGCGGACCGGTGGCGGATGGAGGACAGCAGCGACAGACCGATGAAAGCCACCCCGATGATACCGGTGACGATCTCCGGAACCTCGGTCTCGATCGAGATGCCCAGGATGACGGCCAGCGCCCCGATCGCATAGTGGGCACCGTGCTCGAGGTAGATGTATTCGCCGAGGGTGCCCCGCTGGACCAGGTAGACGGTCAGGGACCGGATGTACATCGCGCCAGTCCCGAGGCCGGCCGCGATGATGAAGATGTTCTGGGAGATCGCGAAGGCACCGACGACCCCATCGAATGAGAACGACGCGTCGATGACCTCGAGGTAGAGGAAGAGGAACGCGGCGGCCTTGCCGGTGGCGAGCACCAACTTCGGCGGGCCGGCGGTGCCGTTCAACCGGGCCGGGGCCAAGCCGGCCGACTCGGCGGCGGAGCCGGAGTCGTCGTCATCGGCGCCCACACCGCGGGCCTCGAAGAACTCGCCGAGTCCCCGCACGCCCAGATAGGTCGCGAGCCCCGCCAGCCCGGAGAGCAGCACCTGCTGCTGGTGGCCGCCGGCGAAGGCCTGGCCGACCACCAGCAGGGCGATGAGCCCGAGCACGATCGGAACCACATCGAGCTGGCCCGCCCTGCGCAGCGGCTCCTCCAGCTTCTTGATCCACTGGATCTCCCGTTCGGGGTCGAACAAGAAGTCCAGGAACAGCATGAATAGGAAGATCCCGCCGAACGCGGCGATGGCCGGATGCGCGTCATCCAGTTTCTCCGCGTACCGGGCACTGTCGTTCAGCGCCAGGTCGAAGACCTCGACCGGACCGAGATGCGCGGTCAGCGCCACGATGGCGATCGGGAAGACCAGACGCATGCCGAACACCGCGATCAGGATGCCGAACGTCAGGAAGATCTTCTGCCAGAACTGGCTCATCCGGCCAAGGATCGTCGCGTTGATGACGGCGTTGTCGAAGGACAAACTGATCTCGAGCACCGCGAGGATCGCGACAAGCGCCGCGGCCCGGGGGCCACCGATCACCCCCGCCGCGGCCACCCCGATAACAGTGATCCCCAAGGACCATCCGAAGACTCGCAAGGCGTGCACGCCTACCAACACCCTCCCGGACCGGTCGCCAGATCCCGGCCGCGCCGCGCGGGCGGATCCGCGGTCCGTCGGATCCCGCATCGCTCAAGCATCACCGGAGACCGCATCGTCCGCGGCCTACTGGCCCGGTGCGGCGGTCGTCGGCATCGTAACTGCTCGTCTGGTGGGCGCGACCTGACAAAAGTGGTACACCCGATGTGTATCGCTTTATCTGTACATGTCACCCACACACGGCCGGATCCCTAGTATCCGGTCATTACCGGACCGGCCGTCCGGACCCACCGGCCCGGTCAGACCCGCCGGCAGGTCGGGCCCGGTCGCCTGACCGAGCCCGACCGCGCACCCGGGGTTCAGACGTTGACGCCGAAGTCGCGCGCGATCCCGGTCAGACCCGAGGCGTAGCCCTGTCCGACGGCTCGGAACTTCCAGTCCGCGCCGTGCCGGTAAACCTCGCCGAACACCATAGCCGTCTCGGTGGAGGCGTCCTCGGTGAGGTCGTAGCGGGCGATCTCGCTGCCGCCGGCGCCGTTGACGATCCGGATGAAGGCGTTGCGGACCTGGCCGAAGCTCTGCTGCCGCGAGTCCGCGTCATAGATCGAGACCGGGAAGACAATCTTGTCAATCTCCGATGGCAGGGTCGTGAGGTTCACCATGATGGCCTCGTCGTCGCCCTCACCCTCGCCGGTCAGGTTGTCGCCCTGATGCTCGATCGCGCCGTCGGGGCTCTTGAGGTTGTTGAAGAAGACGAAGTGCCCGTCCGACGCGACCTTGCCGTCGGCCCGGCACGCGATGGCGCTCGCGTCCAGGTCGAAGTCCGCGCCGGTTGTGCTCCGAACGTCCCAGCCGAGTCCGACCAGGATGTTGGTGAGTCCGGGCGCCTCCTTGGTCAGCGACACGTTGCCGCCCTTGCTGAGGCTGACTCCCACTGCTCTCCTCCTGCTGTGCGTTGTTCGAAAGGGCCGCTGTTCAGATGTTGCCGCTGTTCAGATGTCTCGGAGGCCGCTCAGGCGGCCCCCCGCGGAAGCCGTCGGCCCGGGGCAAGGTGCGCCCCGGGTGTCCCCGGCATCCGGGCGCCGGCAGCCTACTGCGCGGCGTGAACGCCACAGTGACTCTCCGCCCGCGAAGGCCACGTGGCCGGAGTACTGTGCCCTGCGGGACGAACGAGTGGGCCGCGAGGTTCCCGCGGCCGGCGCCACACCGCCCCGGCGCCGTCCCGTTGCCGCGCCGGCTCCGCCCGGATCGTCCCGGTGCCGCTCGCCCTCCACGATCGAACCACCCCTTTACGCGCCGGTAACCGCGGCGGAACACCACCCAAGCTACCCCGACCCCACCACACAACATCACCACAATGATTCCGGAATGCGCCGGGCGTCCGCCGCCGGGGCCCGGTGACGCTCCGGCCTCGACCCCGCACCCGGAACACCACAACGGAGGAGGTTCGGACGTTCGACAGGGCCACAACTGGGGAACATCGCCTTCAGCGCGGGCCATCCGGGCGGGACGGACCGACCCACCCCAACGACAACAATCGCCCATGCGATGGTCGCGGGCAGTTCACACAGAGGTGTCGCCAATCGCCACGTGCAGGGCGGACCATTGAGGTGTGGTTCGTCTGGATAAGGTCGTCATGATGATCGGACGTTCAGTAGGCCGGGTTGTCATCTCCGATGTGACACCGACCGTCTCGTGTGGCCAGTGGCCGGCGCGGGCGGTCGCGGGCGAAATTCTCACCGTCGGTGCAACGGTGTTCCGCGAGGGTCATGACCTCATCGGCGCGAACGTCGTGCTGTCAGGTCCCGACGGGCAGGGAACTCCGTTCACCCGGATGCGGTCCGTTGGCCCCGGGACCGACCGTTACGAGGCGGAGATCACCGCCGGGACCGAAGGCCTGTGGGGATATCGGGTCGAGGCGTGGGCTGATCCGCTCGCCACCTGGCAGCACGGTATCGCCCTCAAGGTCGGCGCAGGCCAGAACACGGACGAACTCGCGGTGGACTTCGAGGACGGTGCGCGCCTGCTGCTGCGGGCCCTGCCCGGGCTCCCCGAACCGCGCCGGGCGGAGATCGCCCTCGCCGTGGCCGCGCTGCGCGACGACAATCGCACCGACCCCCGCGACCGGATCGCCGCGGCCCTCGATCCTCGGCTGGTGAGCCTGCTGGACGCCTGCCCGCTGCGCGAGCTGGTGACCCGCTCGCCGCTGTACCGGGTGTGGGTGGATCGTCGGCGCGCCCTCTACGGCAGCTGGTACGAGATGTTCCCGCGCTCGGAGGGCGCGAGCCTCGACCCGCCCCGGTCCGGGACCTTCCTCACCGCGGCCGAACGCCTGCCCGCGGTCGCGGCGATGGGCTTCGACGTGGTGTACCTGCCGCCGATCCATCCGATCGGCGAGGTCAACCGCAAGGGTCCCAACAACACCCTCACTCCCGGTCCGACAGACCCCGGCTCGCCGTGGGCCATCGGCAGCGAACACGGCGGCCACGACGCCGTGCATCCCGGCCTCGGCACGATCGACGACTTCGACCTGTTCGTCGCCCGGGCACGCTCGCTGGGCATGGAGATCGCGCTCGACCTCGCCCTGCAGTGCGCGCCGGACCATCCATGGGCGAAGCATCACCCGGAGTGGTTCGTCGTGCGCAGCGACGGCTCCATCGCCTACGCGGAGAATCCGCCGAAGAAGTACCAAGACATCTATCCGCTGAACTTCGACGCCGACCCGACCGGGCTCTACCAGGAGATACTACGCGTTGTCCGGTACTGGACTGCACACGGAGTACGAATCTTCCGTGTCGACAATCCGCACACAAAGCCCGTCGAGTTCTGGGAATGGCTCATCGCCCAGGTGAAGTCGACCGAACCGGATGTGCTCTTCCTCGCGGAGGCGTTCACCCGGCCGGCGATGATGCACACGCTCGCCAAGGTCGGTTTCACCCAATCATATACCTATTTCACCTGGCGCAACACGAAGTGGGAGCTCGAGAAGTACGCGCGCGAACTGGTGTCGGCCGCGCACTACATGCGGCCGAACTTCTTCGTCAACACCCCGGACATCCTGCCGGAGTACCTGCAGCACGGCGGCCCGGCGGCGTTCCAGATCCGGGCGGTGCTCGCGGCGACGCTGTCGCCGACCTGGGGCGTCTACGCCGGGTACGAGTTGCGCGAGAACACCCCGGTCCGACCGGGCAGCGAGGAGTACCTGGACTCCGAGAAGTACCAGTACCGGCCGCGCGACTGGGCCGCGGCGGAGCGTGCGGGCCAGTCGCTCGCGCCGTACCTGACCAGACTCAACCAGATCCGCCGCGCCCACCCCGCCTTGCAGTGGCTGCGCAACCTCCACTTCCACCATGCCGACGGGGACGAGATCATGGTCTTCTCCAAGCGGGTGGACTCCCTGCGAGCAGACGACACGGGTCCCGGGGACACGGCCGCTGCCGACACCGTGCTCGTCGTCGTCAACCTCGACCCGCACGCTCCCCGGGAGACCACCGTGCGGCTCGACATGCCGGCCCTCGGCCTCGGCTGGGAAGACTCCTTCGAGGTCACCGATAAGATCACTGGTGCCGCCTACGCGTGGGGCAAGCAGAACTACGTGCGGCTGGACCCGGCGGTCGGGCCCGCGCACGTCTTCGCTGTGCGGGCCCGGCCGTGATGGATTCTGAGCCTCTCAGCGAACCGATCGGCGAGCACACCCCCGGCCCGGCCCCCGCCATGCCGAGCGGGGAGACCTTACGCGACCCGCGCTGGTTCAAGCGGGCCGTGTTCTACGAGGTGCTCATCCGCGGCTTCGCGGACTCCAACGGCGACGGCACCGGGGACATTCGCGGCCTGATCTCCAGACTCGACTACCTGGAGTGGCTCGGCGTCGACTGTCTGTGGCTGCTGCCAATCTACTCCTCGCCGTTGCGTGATGGCGGCTACGACATCAGTGACTACTTTCAGATCCTACCGGAATTCGGCGACCTCGGCGACTTCGTCAGCCTGGTCGACGAGGCCCACCGCCGGGGCATCCGGATCATCGCGGATCTGGTGATGAACCACACCTCGGACGCCCATCCCTGGTTCCAGGCGTCCCGCTCCGACCCCGACGGGCCGTTCGGGGACTTCTACGTCTGGTCCGACAGCGACGAGCTGTACCCGGACGCCCGGATCATCTTCGTGGACACCGAGAAGTCGAACTGGTCGTGGGATCCGGTCCGCGGTCAGTACTACTGGCACCGTTTCTTCTCCCACCAGCCCGACCTGAACTATGACAACCCCGAGGTCCAGGAGGCGATGCTGGAGGTCCTGCGCTTCTGGCTCGATCTCGGCATCGACGGGTTCCGGCTCGACGCGGTCCCCTACCTCTATGTCCGGGAGAACACCAACGGCGAGAACCTGCCGGAGACCCGCGAGTACCTCAAACGGGTCCGCAAGGAGGTCGACGCCAAGTACGCCGACCGTGTGCTGCTCGCCGAGGCGAACCAGTGGCCCTCCGACGTCGTCGAGTACTTCGGCAACGACGACGAGTGTCACATGGCGTTCCACTTCCCGTTGATGCCGCGCATCTTCATGGCGGTCCGGCGGGAGTCCCGCTACCCGATCTCGGAGATTCTCGCTCAGACGCCCCAGATCCCGCCGAACTGCCAGTGGGGCATCTTCCTGCGCAACCACGACGAGCTGACGCTCGAAATGGTGACCGACGAGGAACGGGACTACATGTGGGCCGAATACGCGAAAGATCCACGTATGAAGGCCAACATCGGCATTCGTCGCCGGCTGGCGCCGCTGCTGGACAACAGCCGTGACCAGATGGAGCTGTTCACCGCGCTCCTGCTCTCGCTGCCCGGCTCGCCAGTGCTGTACTACGGCGACGAGATCGGGATGGGTGACAACACCTACCTGGGCGACCGGGACAGCGTCCGGACTCCGATGCAGTGGTCACCGGACCGTAACGCCGGTTTCTCCACCGCGGACCCGGCCCGGCTGTACCTTCCCCTGATCATGGATCCGGTCTACGGTTATCAGGCCCTGAACGTCGAGGCCGGACAGCGCATGCCGACCTCGTTCCTGGCCTGGACCAAGCGGATGATCGAGGTACGCAAGCGTCATCCGGTCTTTGGGCTCGGCGACTACACCGAGCTTGGCGCGTCCAATCCCTCGATCTTCGCCTTCGTCCGCGAGTTCGGCGACGACCGGGTCCTGTGCGTCGCGAATCTGTCCCGCTTCGCCCAGCCGGTGGAGCTCGATCTGCGTCGTTTCGAGGGATTGGTTCCGGTGGAACTGCTCGGCCGGGTGCACTTCCCGCCGATCGGCGAGCTTCCCTACCTGCTGACGCTGCCAGGTCACGGACGTTACTGGTTCGCGGTGACCAGACCGGGGGAATTCACCCCCTAGT